>CAZRXT010000041.1:0-12566 GCA_964604035.1 uncultured Prolixibacteraceae bacterium
TTACACCTGCACAATGTACCCGCGACGAAAATGGTGTTTTAATTCCACCTCCATTACGTTTCGACATCTTGGAAGAAATTGAAAAACAAATTCCAGGTTTCCCAATCGTATTACACGGTTCATCTTCAGTACCACAGGAATATGTTGAAACCATCAACAAGTATGGTGGTGCATTGAAAGATTCAATTGGTATTCCAGAAGATCAATTGCGTAAAGCTGCTGCTTCGGCTGTTTGCAAAATCAACATCGACTCCGATGGTCGTTTAGCGATGACTGCTGCTATTCGTGAAGTTATGGCAACAAAACCTGGCGAATTCGATCCACGTAAATACATTGGACCAGCTCGCGACGAACTGAAAAAACTGTATGCTCACAAAACAGTAAACGTTTTGGGCAGCGCAGGAAAAGCATAATTGAGAGGTCTCTCAAATAAAATTAAAGCCGTCAAACGAAAGTTGACGGCTTTTTTTATGCTTTTATTCTTGAAATTCAATAGGAAAAAGAAATCAGAATCTGGAAATGCAACTCAAGTTCAAAGGATATTCAACACATTTAGAATGGGTAACCAATTGCGATATTCCAGTTAAAATCAGAACTTTTATAATATCGATTACCAGGAATCCAACGAGCACCGGCTGGCATCGAAGGATCACGAAGTTTCACGCCCAAATCTAATCGAACGATGAAATAGTTGGTAACCAATCGAAGTCCAGCGCCAGATCCTACGGCAAATTCATTATAGAAATTGCTAAAATCAAAGACTGCGCCTTCTCGGTTGTCTGAACTATTAATTGCCCAAATATTCCCTGCATCAACAAACAATGCCCCTTCGAACGACCATAAAAGCTTAAACCGATATTCAATGTTCGCCTCAATCTTAATATCTTCAGATTGATTAAAAGGATATTCATCATCGCCAAGAACATAACTTCCCGGACCTAACGACCTAACTGGCCAAGCTCTTACGCCATCGGCACCTCCAGTATAAAAACGTCGCTCAATCGGAACTACATTATAATTCCCATAAGGGAACGCTATTCCAAAGAATGCTCTTGAAGCAAACGAGTTGTATTTATCGAACCGATAGCCATATCGAAAATCAAAATCGGCTTTCAAATATTGAGCAAAACGAGTATTCAGAAACTTATAATATTCAGCATCGAACTCATTTAATGGGTTTTTAGAAACGAATTTATCTCTATTCGCGAGCTCACTGATAGCCCAAAGTGTGTTCCCTGCCGACTCAAAGCTTAATTTAAAATAATGATAATCAACCCTTTTCTTTTGGGTTTGATCATTATAAATAAAACTATAAGAGGTTGCAGAGATAACGTGGTCGGTATAAGTGCTTTTGAAATATAGATCTTTAATTGTACTAAAATATGCTGAGTCGTATCTGAAAATCTGTACTGAATTTAAATCGACAAGATTTAAATAATGACTACATTTTGAACTTGACTTCCATTGACTTCCTAAAGTCGCATTAATCATCGACTTTGTATATCGCTGTTGCTCCTGATACTTATATGCTGCGGAGACAGATGTAAAAGGCATTGAGTGGAGCTTCATTTTGGGGAGAAGTGCCGGAAACAAGAAACCCGGAACAGAAAGCTTCATCTCAGCACCTACCTCATTCATTATAAATTCGGTGTTAAATTTCCCAAAAACCTGCCTCTCGGTTGCACCTGTTAGTTTTACGTCGAATATTTCGGCACCACCAAACAAGTTCTTATGCTGATAGTTAATATTACCGGCAACTCCAAAATTACCGGCAGAATATGTACCCTCAATATCAATTGAATAATTCTGCTTTACCTGCATCGGAAGAAAAATTCGCCCGATCAAACTGCCCTTCAAGCTGTCTTGAATGTTAGAATCCTCGACATATTGCATGTTAACATATTTGAACTGGCGCGTTGAAAAAAGGTTGTTGTATGTTCTTTCCTCTTTTACTTTACGGTATAGCTCTCCTGGTTTATTATCAATCGCTTTTATTAACACGCTTGGCTTTATTGGCAATTTACCATTATGGTAGAACTTGAAATCTCCAACTAATGTTGTATCGGAATAACCTCTGGCTGTTGCTATCGAAGATTCATTTAAGTGATTTTGTACGTTAATTTCATAACCAGAAATAGAAAATACTTTATGGCTGGATTCGAGAGATGGGTTTTGTGCCAATCTTGGATTTTCTATTATCACCTCCAAATCAGCCATTAATGAAGAAGTAGTGTCGATCTTAAAATGAATAAATTCTTCAACAAATTTATAATATCCTCGATTACCCAAGAGTGTTCTAATTCTAGCACGCTCTTCATCAAGCACATCAACATCCAAAATACTTCCATGTTTTAACAACGACTCTTCTTTTTTCTGCAAAATAATATCCGAAATAATTGAATCTTTAACAGAAAATGAAATATTCCGGATAAGGAAAGGACTACCAGATTTAACGTAGTAAACAACTTTAGCTTTCTTCTGTTTCAAATAAACACTATCAGCAACTTGGGCATGATAATAACCTTTATTGTAAAGATATTGAGTTATTTGTTCTTTTGATTTTAAGTGAAGACCCTGATCATAAATTACTGGCGGCTCACCAATGTTTCTCAACCAACTTTCAGCTTTATCCTTATCAGATAAATTATACATCCATAAGTGAAATTTTAGAAAACCTAAAATCTTTAAATTCTCCTTTTGGCGCAAATAAGTTGCAACCTCGTCTTTATCAACCTGCTTATTATCAACCTCAATATCAACATCATTCAAAAGATACCGATCGTTGGGAACAAAACGAGTAGAACGGCAACCACTAAAAAGCAGCACCAACACCAGCACTAGTAGCTGGCAAAACTTAATATTTCGGATGTGAAGTTTCACTTAGTGCAAAAATAGTAATCCTATTGTTTTGAAATGAAACGAAGCAACTTTAATTTAGTTGCCTTAATATTTTCAAAATGCTAAGTAAAAATAAAATAAAGTTCATCAACTCACTTTCGCTGAAAAAAAACAGAGATGAGGAAGGTCTTTTTATTGCAGAAGGCCAGAAAATTATCAATGAATTAATAGCTGCACATTTTGAAATTACTACAATAATATGCTCTGAAAAGCTATCAGAAAATTATCATTCAACTCATTACGACACATTAATTGCCGATGAGCAAGAACTAAAAAAAGTTAGCAGCCTCAAAACCGCATCACAAATCTTAGCTATTTGCAGGAAAAAAACATCATTACTAGATCTCGAAAATCTAAAAAATGAACTCACAATAGCACTCGACGACATTCAAGATCCAGGAAATCTGGGTACAATTATCAGGCTTGCATCATGGTTTGGCATTAAAAATATCATTTGCTCAAACAACACTGTCGACTGTTATAACCCTAAAGTAATTCAAGCAACAATGGGATCTATCGCCCATGTTAATATCCACTATGTAGATCTTTCTGAGTTTCTTTCAAAAATAAAGACAAATGAGCTGCCCGTATACGGAACATTCCTTGATGGTAAAAACATTTACACAACAGAGCTAAAACCAAGTGGAATAATTGTTTTTGGAAATGAAGGTAACGGGATTTCTAAAGAAGTTGAGAAATACACCAGCCACAAATTGCTTATTCCACCTTACAAGCAGGAAATCGAAAATGTTGAATCTTTAAATGTATCCATAGCCACATCAATAGTTTGTGCCGAGTTCAGAAGAAGATTATCCGAATAGCTGCGCAATTTTTTCAGCACAACGCTCACCATCAACGGCAGAAGAAACAATACCCCCGGCATAACCAGCGCCTTCGCCACATGGAAAAAGACATTTGATCTGAAGATGTTGAAAAGTCTCCTGATCGCGAGGAATCCTCACCGGTGAAGATGTTCTTGATTCAACACCTATCACAATTGCATCGTTAGAGACAAATCCGCGGGCTTTTTTGCCCATAAGAGCAAATCCTAGCTGCAACTTTTCGCGCACAAATGAAGGCATCCAAACATGCAAATCTGAAGAGGTCAAGCCGGGATGAAAAGAGCTTTTAGGAAGTACTTTTGATGATTTACCTGTCACAAAATCATTAAGACATTGAGCTGGCGCCATTTGTGATTCTCCGGCCATTTTAAAGCAAGTTTTTTCAAGTTCTTCCTGAAATTTCAATCCAATAAGATCGCCAAAGTGAGCATACTGTTTCAAATCTTCGGTGCGCACTTCAACTACAATACCTGAATTTGCGAATTCGCCATTCCGACCAGAAGAAGACATTCCATTAACAACCATCACGTCGGCAGCAGTAGATGCAGGGACAATAGTACCTCCTGGACACATGCAAAATGAGTAGACACCTCGGCCATTAACCTGCTCAGTGAAACTATATGCAGCAGCTGGCAAGTAAATTCCCCGATCGGCGCTATGATATTGAATTGAATCAATCACCGTTTGAGGATGTTCAACCCTAACGCCAACAGCAAAGTTCTTAGCTTCTAGTTTAATCCCCTTTTCGTGCAAAAGATAGTAAATATCGCGAGCAGAATGGCCGGCGGCAAGAACAACAGCATTAGCTGCAAAAACAGAACCGTCGGCAAGTTTAACACCCGAAATAGCATCGCCATTCAACACAAAATCAGAAACACGACTATTGAAATGAATCTCTCCACCAACATCAAGAATTGTTTTGCGGATATTCATTATTACCCGGGGTAAAACATTGGTCCCAATATGAGGATGAGCATCGATTAAAATATCATTCTGAGCACCATGGTAGTTGAAAATCTCAAGAATTCGACGAATATCGCCCTTCTTTTTTGATCTTGTATACAGTTTTCCATCAGAAAAAGTTCCCGCTCCGCCTTCGCCAAAACCATAATTTGAATCAGGGTTAACACCCTCGTTGCGATGAATAGCGGCAATATCTCTTTTGCGTGCGCTAACGTCTTTACCTCGTTCAAGAATTACAGGCTTAAAACCTAACTCAATCAATCGGAGAGCAGCAAACAAACCTGCCGGGCCAGCTCCAATAATCAAAATTTCCTTCTTCCCTATAACATTCTGATATTGAAATGAAGAAGCAACCTCACTGGGGAGCTCGCCGATAAAAACTTCAATACTTAGATTAACTTTAATATTTCGACCACGGGCATCAATCGATTTTCGAAGAATGCGAAGTTGAGAAATATCTTCAAACTGAACGCTTAAATATTTTGAAGCTAAAGATCTAAGAACTAATTCATCTTGAGAATCTTTAGGCGAAACGACTATGTTAATTTGCTGTACCAATCTTATAATAGATTAAAGGAAAACGTAATTACTCAAAATGAAAACAAAGAGTAACGATGTGCGAATTTAAACTTTTAAGTGCCATTTGGTAATACGGATTTTGAGATTCGCCAGGCAACTTAGACGACAACTCATTTCCTAACCCAAAACTATATTTCAACTCGGTCGACAAACGAAAGAATTGAAGATATGAATCCCATCCAAAGCCAGTTTCGACATAAAAAGATGATTTGTCAACTCTTAGCAGATTCTCTTTCCCCGATTTTGCAATATTTATTCGATAAGCAAGTCCACCAATCAAATAGGGTCGGCCATTTACAATTCGTTTAGCCTTGTACTTTATCATCAGCGGAAAATCGAGGAAAGTTGAACGAACAACATAATAAGAAGAAATACCACTCTCGTTCGAATCATAAATAGGAATATTATAATACACTTTACGATCGCCAAACGATAAGCCGGGGATAAATCGTAGATCTAAATCTTTGTTTAGCCTCAAATTTGAAACAATCCCAACAGTAAAACCAGGCGAAAGAGATCCAACATCTGCCCTAACAATATTGTTTACCGAATCTAAAATCTCTTTGTGATTAAATTTCTCGAACTGTTCTGGAGTATAAAGTGGATGCTCGGAGATTGAATTATAATGATTAAAAGCAAAATCTAACGTATTAATACCCAATGTAAAACCAAAATGAATCTTTCGATCATCGAAAGTTGTCAAATTTGGCACACCAAAAAATTGAGCATCAACCTTCATTAATGCAAATAAGAACAATATGGAAAGGAATATACGCTTCAAAATCTTCTTTTTTCAATAAAACTTAAATCCAAGATATTTATTGTCTCAACCGATATTCTTATGACCGATGTAAATTGTAGCAATTCTTAAACTTAAAGGAATCATTCTACAATCTGAAAATCCACATCGTTCCATAACATGAATAAAATCTTTTCCACTATGGAATTCATTAATAGACGCAGGAAGATAAATGTAAGCACTGGAATCCTTTGAAATAACTTTCCCAATCAACGGAAGTATCTTAAAAGAATAAAAATGATAGAGTTGCTTAAACATAAACAGTTGCGGCTTTGAGAATTCAAGAACTAATAAAGGAGATTTATCTTTCAAAACAGCTGCAATTTCGGTTAACCCTTTATCCAAATCTTCAAAATTACGAACACCAAAAGCAACCATTGCAGCATCAAAGCTATTCTGTTTTAAATCTAAACTCTCAGCATCGCCAACAAGTAACTGAATTTTCTGATTCAAATTCTTTCGATCAACCTTCTCTTTTCCAACTTCAATCATTCCCGATGATAGATCAACACCAACAATCTCAGCATCTTTTATTTTTGAAGCCATGATTGCAAGGTCGGCAGTTCCGGTAGCAATATCTAAAATCTTCGACGGCTTATATTTCTTAAGCTCTCGAATCAAACGTTTCCTCCAAAGAACATCAATTCCAAAAGAGAGAAAATGATTCAGAAAATCATAGTTACGGGCAATGCTATTAAACATTGCCCGCACCTCATCTTTTTTACTAGTATCGTTATTATACGGCTTGATCAATTATTCAAAATTTAGAAAGTTTCTGAAATCTTATCAATAAAACCATAAGATTCATCATCAATGCGAATCTCTCCTTTTGTAACATGGCCTAACGCAAAAAATGGAATTTTAGATTCGAACATATAATCAACAAACTCATCTTCCTTGTCAATTGCAACACCAACAACTATTCTACCCATTGCTTCGCCAAACAAAAATGCGTCGATACGAGTTTCGGCATCAGTTGTAATATCAAAGCCAAGTCCATTCAACCACCCAGCTCTCATTAGCGTAAAAAATAATCCTCCTTTAGATACAGGACTAGCAGATTCAATCAACTTGCGCTCAATTAGTTGTTTTATTACATCAAGAATTTTAACTTCGAAATCGAGATTAAACTGTGGCAATGGAGATTCTGAAATTCCATGATAGAACTCTAAATAATCTGAAGTCGAAATATCATCAAAAGACTTCCCTATCATGAAAATCGTATTGCTCTTCTTCTTAAAACTAGGGCTCATGGTGTTGATCACATCATTCTGATCTTTAGGGAATGAACCCAATATTGTAACAATCATCGTAGGATTGTTATCACCATGATTTTCAAAGAAATCGAAACGTATTTTTTTGTTCGAAATTTTCAGATTAAATGCTTTAGCTGCATTCTCTAACCCTGCTTTTGCTCCCGAAGCAATAAACTGACCATTTGGGTCGCTATAATTAATATGATATAGCATAGCTGTAACTGCAATAGGCTTAGCTCCAATACAAACCATCTTCCTTGCCGCCTTAGAAACAAGTATTTCAGCAGCTTTTTGAGGATCGCTTTCTAAATGGTGATGCATTGCATGGGTTGTCATCGATAGAATCTTTGTACCATCGGCCATCTCGAATATTCCGGATTCATCGTTGCCTTCTCCCTGAATTTTATTGGGATCAGGAACTACATCTGTAAAGTCATTAAAATAATTCAATGGCGATAAATTTGGGTTTACCATCAAATTAAAAATCACTTCATTTATATTTTGAGGTTCGGGAATCTGCTCAATGTCAAATTCCTGAAAGATTTCTTCCTGTTCCATAATCAGATTTTTAAATTCTCAACAAATTTAATGAAAGCTTTGTATTATCAATATTTTATCAGATTCAATTTAATACTGGAAATTTATACGCTATATTCGTTCATCAAAAAATATATCAGATGCAAAAAATAGCTCTAATTACTGGTGCAACTTCCGGAATAGGAAAGGCTACAGCTAAAATTCTGGCTTCGAACAACTTTGATGTAATTATAACAGGCCGACGCAAAGACTTACTGGCAAAAACAGAAGCCGAAATTATAAAGGAAACCGGATCTAAAGTATTCACATTAGTTTTTGATGTAAGAAACAAAGCTGAAGTAGATGAAGCGATAGATAGCTTACCTGAAGAGTGGAAAAATATCTCAGTCTTAATCAACAATGCGGGACTGGCATCTGGGCTAGACCCTTTAAATGAAGGCAACTTTGAAGACTGGGAAAAGATGATTGATACAAATATCAAAGGATTGCTTTACATTACACGAAAGGTTTCAAACCTTATGATTCCTCAAATGAAGGGGCAAATCATTAACATTTCATCAATCGCGGCAAAAGAAGTATATCCCAATGGGAATGTTTATTGCGCGTCGAAACACGCTGTTGCTGCACTCACAAAAGGAATGAGGCTCGATTTTTTGAAATACAACATCAGAGTAGGCTCAATTAGCCCAGGAATGGTCGAAACTGAATTCTCAATTGTACGCTTTCATGGAGATGAAGAAAAAGCTTCGAATGTCTATTCGGGAATGACTCCATTATCTTCGAGCGATATTGCCGAAGCTATTCTTTTTATGGTGAACAGACCTGCTCATGTAAACATCGACGACATTACAATTATGCCAACAGCACAAGGTTCTGCACGAGATGTAATCAGAAAATAAAATGGTTATAGGAAACCTTGTTTCTTTAAAACATCCAAAAACATTGAGCTGAAAAATTCATTGTCTGCCTTTTTATACCGAACATCAGTAAACACTTGTGCAAGAGACTCTTTCGCATTATCTTTTACAAACTGAACGTTTTCGGGCAAAGACTCCTTAATCCTATACAAATCTGAAATTGAATCAGAGGTATAATCGCTGTATGTTTCTTGATGCAAAATAGCCTTCAGAGGCAATCTATCAACCTTCTGAGGATCTTCGTCGGGCCAACCAAGGGTAATTGTAGTAACAGGCACTACACCTTTTGGCAAATTCAGAACTTGAATTATCTTTTCGGCATTGTAAGTAGTCGTTCCGATATAACAAATTCCCAATCCTTTCGACTCAGCAGCAACAGCTACATTCTGAGCTACCAGCAACGCATCAATTGCAGCGGTAAAAAAAGAGAGAAAATTATCGTACCCGGGAATTGCATCACTTTGAACACACCACTTCTTAAATCGGTTAAAATCGGCACAAAAAGTAAGAACATTTGGAGCCATAAGAATCATTTTCTGATTGAAATGAGCCGGAGCTAGCATTTCTTTAATCTCAATTCGCGTAGTATTCACAATCGAATATACTTGCATATTCCCGGTCGTTGAAGCCATACAACCAGCCTCAATTATTTCATTTAAAATATCAGCAGGAATAGGCTGATTTTTGTATTTCCGAATAGAACGATGATTCAATAGTACATCAAGCATAGCAATCTGAATTATAAAGATTAGAATCCAAAAATAATGTATTAGCTGAATATTTCAGACTTGTATAAAATAAAAAAGGGAGGTCATAAGACCTCCCTTTTAATCAATCAATTCGGTATTACCTCTTAATAATCCTTTCGGTTTTGGCAATTCCATCTACAGTGTGCAATGAGATGAAATAAACGCCGCTACGTAATTCAGTAGTAGAAATACTATTACTTGGATTAATAACTTCTTTTACAAGTTGTCCTGCAATATTTGTAATAACTGCTTTAGTAATTACAACATCGCTAGAAACACTTAAAGAGATGAATTTATCGAATGGGTTCGGATAAACTTTAACTTGGCTAGCCAAATCATTAACGCCATCACGTTCTGAGATGTTAACGATATCACCAACGATACGTGGTTCAACTTTATAGGTGTCATTTTTAGTATATACAACACCAGTTACCTGATATTTGTAATCTTTCAATGAACTATAAGTACCATAGATATAGTTGCTGATAGCAATAGTTTGGCTACCTGTATTAACTGACCAGTCAGCAGTTCCAGAATAAGCATCTGTAGCACGACCAATAACAGTTACAAGAACACTTTCGTATTTTTCAGAAAGAGCTTCTGTAGCAGGAATTTCAATTGCAGCAGGAGTAATAACCTTACTGATGAATTCAAGCGATTCAACACTTGTCAATTCAGTTAAGCCATTGTATTCGTCAACAGTTGCAACAAACTGAACAGAGTTTCCAATTGAAACTTCACCAGCATATTGAGTACTGTAAACATAAATACCGCTCCAAGCTGCGTTAGCATCTTGCATATAGAAACCGTTCTTATCAATTGCAGTAACTGTACCTTGAGTACGTACAACCTGACCATCAAGAGGAGAAGCTGCTGCTGTTCCCTGAATTGCAGAAATTGTAGTTAAAGGTAAGATGTCGTCAATTACAACAACGATGTTTTCAGCAACACCAATACTACCAGTTGCATCAATTGCATAAGCTTTGTAGTTACCTACAGTAAGACCCTTAGTGCTGAGTTCGGCAGAACCATTAGCGGCTATTGTAGCAGCTACAGCAAGATCATTCTGTACCGCAGCCAACAATGCTTGTTGAGTTGCAGGAACATCTTCTTGTGCAAAATAAACGAAACCAGCTTCTCTACTAGTAATAGTTACTTTACCAGCTGCGTTGTTGTAAACTGTGTCAGGAGTAACTGTAACAACAGGTACACTGAAATCGCCAGTTGTAAAGAACCAAGTGTTTGCATCAATAATGCCAACAAATTCGTTACCAGCTTCATCGGTAATTGCTCCAGGAGCGATGATAATACTATAAGTAGTATTTTCTTTCAAACCAGAAACAGCGATAGAAAGTTTATCACCATCAATCATTGAATCAACTACATTGTAATCTAGTTTGTAATCATCACCTCCTAGTGATTGATCAGCAATTGTAACAAATCTTTCAGGTTTAGTTCCAACAAGGATTCTTTCACCACAGAAAGAGATAACAATTGTGGTATCAAGAGGTACATTAGTTAATCCTCTGGTTGGATATACAATCTCACCAGGACAATTAAATTCTGTATCGCTTACAACCAAATCCCAATCGCCTTTTTCAATTGCAACACTCTGACGGAAACCTTCAATAGCTCCGTTATCAACAAATGAACCAGCATCCATTAAGACATAGTATTCACCAAATCTTACGTTTTCAGTTTCATAAGTATAAACAGAATCAGAAACTGCTGTGAAATCAGCAACACTAATTGTTTCGATCAATAAGTCATTTTCTGCATCATAGATCTTAACATTACCTGTAGCTTTAGTTACAGCATCATCGAATGAAAGCTTAATTTCCAAACCTACGTAGTCATGAGCTACAAATGGAGAACCAATTGCAACTGGAGAAGAAATATCAGCAACTTTGAAAGTTGTTGTAAATCCGTCAGCAATACCATTTGGAGTACAACCAGCGTTTACATCAA
This sequence comes from uncultured Prolixibacteraceae bacterium, assembly GCA_964604035.1. Lineage (GTDB taxonomy): Bacteria > Bacteroidota > Bacteroidia > Bacteroidales > Prolixibacteraceae > CAYMTR01. Next base: position 11,509 of record CAZRXT010000041.1, read on the forward strand.
CGAAAGCACCTTGTTCAAATACAACAGGACAATCAACTTCACTTGGCAATTTTGCAACTGCTACAGTATAAGTAATGTTGTCAACTGTTTCAAATAAACTAGTTGAGTAAGCTGAATCACCAATTGTTACAAATTTACCTGCAACAGCAGTTACAAGTTCGCTAAATTCAATTGTTACAATTGTATCAGCAGTTACAGCCAATACTGGAGTAACAACTTTTGCAGTTGGCAATGTGTTATCAGCTGTTGTGAAATTCCATACAATTTCTTCGCTTGCTAATGGTGTTTCATCATTATCAAATACGAATTCTGCAGGAATTGTAAGAGTATAAGTAGTAGTATCTTTTAATCCTTCAAGACTAATAGTACCTCTAGTTATTGTTGCATCTGTAGAGTCAACAACAAATTCGATATCATTAACATCAAATTCAGCAACTAAAGTACTGTCATTTGTTACTTTAATTGCACCTGAACCCTTAGTAATACCTTTAGATTCGTTATAAGTCAATGTGAAAGTAACATTTGAAGCGATACAGCTATCAGGAGTAATTACTGGAGCAGGATTTGTGTTATCACCTGTAGTGAATTCCCAAACACCTACACCACCAAATTCGAAGTTAGGATTACCAGCATTCGATCCATCATTGAATGCACCAGCTTGTACGAATACACGATAAGCAGTTTCATCTTTGATAAAATCTCCTGCAGGAATAGTTAATTTATTGCTATCACACATTTCAGGAGTAACAGTAAATTCATGAACTAAACCAACTTCGTCTGATAATTGAACTTTTCCTGTTGGATTCTTAGCAGCTGCAATAGCTTCGCTGAACTCAACAATCAAATCTTTTGCTGCTTCAATTGTAAGATCCATAGCTAATGAATCATCACGTTCAATATTAGGACTAACAATTTCATAACCAGCTACGAATGTTGTATCGTCAGCAGTTTGGAATCTCCAACGGAAACCGTTGCTGATACCTGGCCAGAATGTCTGACTTTGATCGTAGCCGTTCAAAATAGCACCTGCATCAACAGTTACATAGTAAACACTATCA
>CAZRXT010000042.1:0-12435 GCA_964604035.1 uncultured Prolixibacteraceae bacterium
TGTAAATAATGTACTCTACAATATTTGATTTACGTTTTTCCTGAGCAACAATCATGATCTATATTATTTAGAATAAAGGAATTTACATTTACCAATCCATAAAATCGTCCAAATCGCGCCGATCTTTTTTTGTTGGCCTGCCCGCTCCTTTGTCTCGTTCGTTCCATTGAATGTGTTTCTGCATTTCAAGAATATCAAACTGTTCTTTTGGAGTTTGGTTTTCAACAAATTCAGGAACAAGTTTAGCCGACATACGTTTTCCGGCCAATTGAAGTACTTTAAACTTATATGTAATTGGAGGTTTTTTTATTTCAAGAATATCGCCAACACGCACATCGCGCGAAGGCTTGGCATTCACCCCATTGATAGTAACACGCCCCTTGTTGCACTCATCGGTTGCCAAGGTCCGGGTTTTAAAAATCCGAACTGCAAATAGCCATTTATCTATGCGAATACCGGGATCCATCGTCTATTTATTATTGAACTGGTTCATTGTCTGCGCTAAGCCAACCGTTCCAAACGACTTGATAATCTGAACTACCTTATCCATCCTTTCGGGTAGTATCTTGGCTTCTTCGTCACTCCACGTACCCAACACATAATCGACTTGCTGACCTTTGCTGAACTGATCGCCAATGCCAAAACGAACACGGGCATATTCGTTCGAGCCAAGAATCTGGTTTATGTGTTTCAACCCATTATGACCGGCATCACCACCTTTTGCCCTGATTCGGATTGAGGCAAAAGGAAGAGCCAGATCATCAACAATGATCAAAAGATTCTCAAGTGGGATATTCTCTTTCTGCATCCAGTAACGAACCGCATTTCCACTAAGGTTCATGTATGTTGAAGGCTTCAGAAGGATAAACGTCCGGCCTTTGAATTTATATTGAGCAATAGCCCCATAGCGGTTGTTTACGTCAAAAACAAGATTGGACGCCCCGGCAAGAGCGTCCAATATTTGAAAGCCAACATTGTGGCGTGTTTTTGCGTATTCTTCTCCTATGTTGCCTAACCCTACAATCAGATATTTCATTGATTTAAAGTTATCAAACTCTTTGAAGAACTAAAAAACAGAGCAATATTACTTGCCTGAAGCTTGTTGTGATGCAGCACGAGCAGCACGGGTCATCATAACGCGGGCAACTGGAACTGATTTTCCGTTAAGAATAGCAACATTTTCGATCTTAACATCACCAACTCGCAAACTCTGGTTGATATCGAGACTAGTTACGTCGATTTTAATTGTATCAGGTAAATCTTTAACTAAACCAAACGCTTTCAAACGACGAACTTCGATTTGTAACTTACCACCCTTACGAAGACCTTGAGCATAACCTGTAACTTCAACAGGAATTTCAATTTTGATTGGTTCGCTATCAGAAACCTTTAAGAAGTCGATATGCATAACTTCGTCGGTAACTGGGTTAAATTGAAGATCTTTCATAATTGCCTGGTTTGCTTTGCCATCAATTGTAAGGTCAACAATGTACACATTAGGAGTGTAGATAAGTTTTGCTACATCTTTTTTTGATACTGAAAAATGAACCGGTTGATCGATACCATATAAAACACATGGAATTTTACCTTCATTTCTAAGGATTAAAGACTCTTTTTTGCCTAAACCTTCTCTGATACTTCCTGAAACTGAAAATCTTTTCATAAATTCTTTTTTGTGGTACTCAGCCCTTCCCTTTTGTTCGGGACAAACCGCATACACGATTATTAATTATCTAATTTTTAAAGAGCTGCAAAGTTATAACATTCTTTTATAAAAAAAAGTGGTTCATTAAAATTATCAATGAACCACTTTCAAAAAATATATTCTTTATGGATATTTACTGAATATAGAATGAACTTATTGATTTGTAGTGATATATCTTGTTTATCACATCGGCCATAAGTGGCGCAATTGAAAGGACTTTAATTTTTTCGGTCTCTTTTTTCAACGGGATTGTGTTGGTGAAATAAACCTCTTTCAATGCCGATTTTTCAATTCGTTCGTAAGCTGGCCCCGATAAAATTGGGTGAGTGGCAAAAGCTCTTACACTAGTTGCTCCTTTTTCCATAAATAAATCGGCGGCTTTGGTTATTGTTCCTGCGGTATCAATTATATCATCGATCATGATAACATCTTTGCCCGCCACGTCTCCAATAACAGTCATACTGCCAATTACATTAGCCTTACTCCTAGTTTTGTGACATATAACCATCTCGGTTTCAAGAATTTTCGCATACGAATTTGCTCTCTTGGTACCACCAACATCTGGAGATGCAATTACCAAATCGGGCAAATTCATGTTCTTAATATAAGGTATGAAAATAGAAGATGCATAAAGATGGTCAACAGGAACGTCGAAGAAACCTTGAATTTGATCGGCATGTAAGTCAACGGTAACAATACGGTCGACTCCGGCTTTTGAAAGTACATCGGCAACCAATTTTGCTCCGATAGAAACACGTGGTTTATCTTTCCTGTCCTGCCTTGCATATCCAAAGTAAGGGATTACTGCAATCACCTTGTAAGCCGAAGCTCGTTTGGCAGCATCAACCATCAGGAGTAACTCCCACAGATTGTCGGCCGAAGGGAAAGTCGACTGTACTATAAAAACGTAAGAGCCTCTGATTGTTTCCTCATAACAAGGTTCAAACTCACCATCGCTAAAACGAGGGCACGAAGACTTACCTAGATCAACATCCAAAAATGAACAGATTTGCTCTGTTAGATAGGAAGTTGCAGTTCCTGTAAAAACTTTAAGCGGGGCTTTACGTGGCATGCTTTAAGTAGTTATTGTAGATTTAAAACTGGTGCAAAAGTAAAAAATATATGCGTTATACAACATTCTTTTGGGCTTTTTGCTCAATCGAAGTTGAGTTATCTCCTAACATTCTGAAAACCCTATGACTTATTAAGGTGATCAATAAAATCAAGAATTTCATCGCGCCCAATACCTTTTTCGGCAGAGCTGGTAAACATTCGCGGAGCCTCGTCCCATGTTTCTTCTAATTTCTGGGTGTATTTTGTTTGAAAAGACTCAAACTCCGTTTTGTTAAGTTTATCGGCTTTTGTGAAAAGAATTACAAATGGGACCTCCTTTTCGGAAAGCCATTCCATGAAATCGAGATCGATTTTTTGAGGTTCGTGACGGGAATCGACAAGCAAAAAAACGCAATAGAGATTCTGCCTTGTCAATAAGTATTTTCGAATAAATTTTTCCCACTTCTCGCTCTCACTTTTAGATATCTTAGCAAAACCATAACCGGGCAAATCGACCAGAAACCACTCTTGATTGATAAGGAAATGATTGATAAGCCTTGTTTTTCCGGGCTTTCCGGAAACCTTTGCCAAACTGCTTCGACCTGTGAGCATGTTTAAAAGCGACGATTTTCCCACATTCGACCTGCCTATAAATGCATATTCAGGCAATAGAGATTTTGGGCACTTTTCAACGTCGGTACTACTTGTTACAAAATCTGCGTCTTTTACAATCATTCGCTTATTTTCAAAAAAAGTTAAACAATATACACTTCCAATAAGCTTGCGCTTCCATCGCCAGGGTTGAGAACAACACTATTCAACGACGCTGGGATTAAGAGAGTTTCGCCTTTTTTCAACATTTCCTTGGGACCATTGGCAGTACCAACTTCGCAAGCTCCGTCAATGCAAATCAGAATTACGAAGCTGTCGAACTGATAATAATCGCGACCAATAGGTTTGGTAATATCGAAACGGTTTGTTGTAAAATATGGACACGAAACCAATTCGACTGGGCTATTTTCTTCGGGCTTATAATTAACCTTCGGATTTCTAACCTTTTTATAGTCCATCACATCGAGCGACATGTCGAGGTGAAGCTCGCGCCCGTTACCATCTTTATCTTTACGGTCGTAATCGTAAATGCGGTAGGTTATATCTGATGTTTGCTGAATTTCGGCAATAAGGTTTCCCGAGCAAATTGCATGTACACGCCCCGCAGGAACAAAAAAGACATCGCCTTTTTTAACTGTCTCGTAGTTGAAAAGCTGAGGAAGTGTGTTCTCTTCAAGGTTTTTCAAAAAAGACTCACGGTCGGTATCCTGATTAAAACCTGTAATGAGTCGGGGGCTTTCGGTATCGTCGAGGGCAACCCACATTTCAGTTTTGCCGAAAGCATTGTGGCGTTCGCTAGCTACTGTATCGTTGGGATGCACCTGAATAGACAAGTCGTCGTTTGCATCAATTAGCTTAATAAGCAACGGAAACTCAAGCCCATACTTTTCATATACCTTCTCCCCTACGAGCTCTTCCATGTAGATTTCAATCATCTCCTGCAAATCGTTTCCAGCAAGATATCCATTTGAAACAACAGAAATATCGCCCTCTACAGCCGACAACTCCCAGCTCTCGCCAATATTATCTTTTCCACCCAAATCTTTTCCAAACTGGGTTTCCAAACGTTTTCCGCCCCAAATACGCTCTTTATAAATGGGTGTAAATTTTAACGGGTAAAGTTCCATCACCTGATCAATTTCGATGAACTAACAAATTTTGTAATCAACGGCAGCCCTGCTTACGGCCACACTTTTGATAAGGCCGCCCACTTTTACGTGCTCGGGGTGTACCTGATAGCGATCAAGATCTTCAAACGATTCGAAATGAGAAATTAAACACACATCAAACGATGAGCTTTCGAGGGAGTAGTTTAATCCTACTTCGATATATTTAAGCTCTTCAATAACATCTTCCAATGCCAGCAATTTCGACTTAATATCAAGCAGCATAGCACTTTTTTCTTCTAACGTATCAAATTCTTTCAATTTGAAAAGAACAACATGATTAATCATTATTTATCGTTTTTAATAGTTGACCGATGATTCAGTTTCAAAACTTTTGGCAAATATAAAACCGATATTCTTGTGATAATATTTTATTTTTGAAAAAAGAATAAATCAATGATAATAATAGGAATTGCAGGAGGAACCGGTTCAGGTAAAACTACCGTTGTTAATGAAGTAGTTAAAAGACTTCCAAAGGATGATGTTGTAATAGTTAGTCAGGATTCATATTACCGCGACAGTGTTAATCTGCCCTTAGAAGAGAGGCAGAAGATAAATTTTGACCACCCCGACTCTATTGAATTTGAACTCCTTATTGATCACATTAAACAACTTAAAGAAGGCAAAACTGTTCAGCAGCCAATTTATTCGTACATAACTTGCACCCGATCTGCCGAAACAATTAAAGTAGAGCCTAAACATGTTGTTATTGTTGAAGGAATTTTGTGCCTTACACAACCCGAATTGCGCGACTTGATGGATATTAAAGTATTTGTTGACTGCGAGGCCGACCTGAGGCTTTCGAGGGTAATTAAGCGCGATATTATTGAACGGGGACGCGGAATTGACCAAACCCTGCAACGCTATGAGGTAACGGTGAGGCCCATGCATTTGCAATTTATTGAACCAAGTAAGCATCATGCCGATATTATAATTCCACAGGGAGGGCAAAATAAGGTAGCTATTGATGTGCTGACCCAGTTTATTGAAAAACAACTAACTCAAAAATAATTTATCATGCTGAACCAGATAAACGTCGAATCGATTTTATTCCTCGATATTGAGACTGCACCACAGTTTGCTGAATACGAGCAATTACCTGAAAAATTTCAAAAGCTATGGGACAAGAAATCGGCTTACTTCCGGAGCAACGACCAACTTGCGTCCGAAGTTTACGAACGGGCAGGCATCTACTCTGAGTTTGGCAAAATTATTTGCATCTCGGTTGGAACAATCTATCAGAAAAAAGGAGAATCTCGGATCAGGGTGAAATCGTATGCCAACCACGACGAGAAGAAGCTTTTGTACGAGTTTGTGAATATGCTCGAGAATTACTCGAAAAACGCGGCCATAAAACTTTGTGCTCACAACGGACTTGAATTTGATTATCCATACATTGCCCGCCGATGCCTGATAAACGGTATCGCCATTCCAAAAATATTAGACGTAGCAGGAGCAAAACCTTGGGATGTTAAAGATACCTTACTCGACACGCTTCAACTTTGGAAATTTGGCGACTACAAGCACTTCACATCGCTTGAACTATTGTGTGCCGTTTTCGACATCCCAACGCCTAAAGACGATATTGATGGAAGCGAAGTGGCCGGAGTGTACTGGAAAGAGAATGACCTTGACCGGATTATTAAATACTGCGAAAAAGATGTGTTTGCCCTTTCACAACTTTTCTTAAGATACCAGGGCAAACCTTTACTGCCACAAGATGCATTCGAAAGTGTTTAAACACTGTTATTGGAAATTCTGGCAGGGCCAAATGGCTTCGTGTAATTGAACTGTGCGAGGCTGTTGGATAATGCGATTTACTATCGCAGAATTGCAATCGCCGACATTTAAAACTCGGTTAGAAACCGAGCCACCCAATTCAATACTCCCGAAATTGACTTCCGATTCGTGGTAATTGGATCCGCTCTTGTAGTAATTGACCTCCGGCTTGTGGTAATTGACTTCTCTTTGGTAGTAATTGGTTCCCGATCAATAGTAATTGACATCTGACTCATGGTAATTGATTTCCATGTTGTAGTAATTGACTTCCGATTCGTGGTAATTGGCTTCCCTCTTGTCGGAATTGATCTCCATGACTGCGAAAACGACTTCCCCCATCGCGGAAACGGAACCTATTTAGTAAACAGTGTCAGACAAATAACGCAGCAATCATAAAGTCTTTGCGAATTCAAAAATGCCGTTTGAGAGTTGGAAAATAATCACTACTTTTCAACTGTTAAATCAATAAAGCATTGACATGGTAAAGAAATTCATGCGCATTGTATTTGCTTTTTCTTTGTTAATCCTGTCCTTTTCTGTTTCTTCTGCTTCACCAGAAATTAAAAAGGCAAAACATATCCTTCTCATTAATTCTTATGATCAAGGTTTTGCATGGACAGATAGCTTAACAAGAGGAATTAGCAATGAATTGAGAAAATATCCCAATACAGTTCTGCATCTTGAATATTTAAATTCGAAACAATTTGGCCAATCAAATTTCGATATCACAAAGCTCTTTTTTACTGAAAAATATCGGCAGGTTCATCTCGACGGAGTATTGGTGACCGATAACGATGCCTTAGACTTTGCCGTGAAGTATGAAAAAGAACTTTTCCCTTCCTTACCAATTGTATTTGCAGGTATTTCTAACACCGATGATTACACCCTGGCCGGTACAAATTTTTTTGGATTCAAAGAGACTTCAAATACCGATAGTATAATTAGTTTGATTAGGCAACTTCTTCCTAATTCGAAGAAAATATTGGTAATTACCGACAATACAACTACAGGCCTAATTTACCAAAGAGACTTAGTTGAGCAGCAAAAACGCATGAAGGATTTCGCAATCGAATTTCCGAAAGAGATAGATATTGAGCACCTCTGCAAAACCATTGATTCAGACAATGACTACGACGCTATTTTCTATTTGGGAATTAATCTCGACAAATATGGTAATGTAATAAATAACAGAGAGCTACTTGAAAGGATTGGCAAACTGGCAAAAGTCCCCTTATTCTCGAACGACATCTCGTATGTTGGCAAAGGTGTAATAGGTGGACTTTTTCAAAGCGGTGTAAATCAGGGTGCCGGTGCAGCAAATTTGCTGGTTCAACTAATGAATAGTTCAGATTACAGTTCGTTCGAAGATGTTCATTTTCAAAACCAAGAAAGCTTTTTTGACTATCAGTTGCTTGAAAAATTCGACATATTGGAAAGCAGCATTCCTGAAGGAGCAATAATCCTAAATCAGAAGAGCATTGTCAATAAACAGAATTTCAGAATGCTCCTTTTTGCTCTTATTTTAATGTTGGTCATAATTTTGTTTCTAAGCATTGATATGCAAAGAAGAAAAGCTCTGCAATTGAAGAGCGATAATCAATTGCGCGAAATTGAAGAACAAAGAAATAAACTGGAAAACACTTCGAAACAACTTGAAAATGTGATTTCGAAATTAGAGGATACAAATACTGAATTACACGAAACCAATATCAACCTACTCGAGGCCAAAGAAAAAGCAGAAGAATCAGACAATTTAAAATCGGCATTCCTAGCCAATGTTTCGCACGAATTACGTACGCCATTAAATTCGATCGTAGGCTTTTCGTCGCTACTTACCGAACCTGATTTAGACAGCGAAACAAAAACTTTTTACAGCGGATTAATTGAATCGAATTCGGAATCGCTCCTTGTTTTGATTGATGAAATTATTGATTTATCGAAGATTGAAGCCCATCAACTAACAATAAACAAACAAAAATTCAGTGTCGATGACTTGATAACTGAACTATTCGAGACATTTAAAACACACCACTCGAACTCGCAGGTTGAGTTGCGGGTACGAAAAGTTTCGGATGAAAAAGAGTTATTTGTTTTTTCAGACAGGGTTCGTGTCAAACAGATCTTAACTAACCTCCTGACCAATGCTTATAAATTTACCGAGAAAGAGTTTATCGAAATAGGATATATCGAAACCGAATTGCATCAAATTCAGCTTTATGTGAAAGATTCGGGCATCGGCATCGAAAAAAAACACCTAAATGTAGTGTTCGATCGATTCCGAAAACTGAACGACGATAAAAGAAAAATATACGGCGGCACGGGATTGGGACTGGCAATTTCAAAAAGGCTGGTAGAGCTTCTTGGCGGTCAAATTTGGGTTACTTCTGAAATTGGAAAAGGTTCGGTTTTCTATTTTACCCTTAGCGATCTCGAATTGCGCAACACTGATTAAATTAAACCCGACAGGTTTTCAAAACCTATCGGGTTTAAATGTTTAAATATCAAACCTATTTGGTACTTGTAAATGTGAGAGGATATTTGCCACAAACCATCGAGAACGACAACACCCCGTCGGTTATAGTGCCAACATAATTGGTAATTGTATAATCGGGAAATTCGCCACCCATAGCAATCGGAACAATATTGTTGCCACTTAAGCTAACGTTGGTTGTTGTTGATGTGTATGCAATTCCATTAACTGTCATATCGAGCGAAACCGGCATGCGTGAAGAAAACTTCACCCCGCGCATAATCATGTTCAATGTAGAATCGCCATCGATTGGATTCACTTCAACCGAAACCGAATCGAGCGTGAAGAAAGTTCCATCATTTTGGTTTACGCTCAATGATCCAACATAAGTTTCGCTTACAACTTCAACTACCGCTTCTTTCTGATCTTCATCTTTTTCGCAGCTTACAAAAGCCGCAACAACAAGTGCTGCTAAAAGCACAATTTTCATTTTACGCATTTCTTATAAATTTATAGTTAATGTTATTCCTGCCTGCAATGGTTTTCCTTTGCTGAAGAAATTATTGCCAATCGATTTAAAATAAAAGGTATTGTACGATTCGTTGGTTAGGTTTTTTCCCCATAAAGTAAGGTCGAACACGCTCTTCTGAAAAGAGAGCGATGCCGACAACAAATTATATATTGGCTGCGACAAGGAGTTATCCTCGTTCCAATAAATCATGCCAATAGCCTGCCAAGCACACGCGCCAACAATACGATCGATTACCTTTTTGTTGAGGTGAATTTTATACGAAGCATTTGCCGACACGGTATTTTGCGGGGCATAAGGAAGAAAGTTGCCCGCATAACTGTTGTTTCCATCGTTGTACTCAACAAACCTGGCATTTGTATGTCCATAATTAACGCCAACAGTCAGTTCTTTAAACTTGTACAGAGCCGACACCTCGCCCCCCACAACCCTCGATTTCCCAGCATTCGACATCATACGGCCTGTGCTTTTGCCTTGAGGGAAAACTGTTAACTGCTGATTATTGCAGTTGATCAGAAATGCCGACCAATCGAGTTGTAAGCAGTTATCGATGAGCATCAAATGGCTGCCAAGTTCAAAGTTCCAACTATATTCGGGCTTGTATGTTGTTGCCGATGCGGTATTGTAAGTTGTACTGCCAACACCATCGAGATGAACACCAAGATCGGACATGAGGTTGTTCATCATCTTACTTTGTAATATGTCGGAGAAAATTTGGGTATTGAAGCCACCAGCCTTGTAACCCTTGGCCGCCGAAAAGTAGACATTCCCGTTCGTCAGGTTGTACAACAGCGAAGCTTTGGGCAAAAACTCAAGGAACGAAAGGCGTTCTTTCCCTTTGAAAACAGTAGTCAGTGCTTTATAATTGGGCATTGTTTTGGTGAACCGATAGTGGATTAATGCTGAATTATTGTAACTCATTGATGAAGATTCATAATCGAGGCGGGCTCCAATTTGCAATGTAAACTGCCCAACATTGCGCGAAACTTGTCCATAAAGAGCAGAGCCGTAAGTTGGAACCACAAAATTACTCTCAATCGGGAATTCATTCTCTTCAATCATGATATCGGCATCTTGAAAAACAGTGTGAATTCCACCATTGGCGTTTTCGAGGATCAGCTCATTAATACCATCTTCTTTGAACGTTACCGGAGCATTCATGTCGATGTGTTTCATAAAGCCAAACGCCCCGGCCAGCCACTGCCACTGCTTACCCTCTTTCGATTTTAAAACAAAATCCTGACTAAGTGCATGTTCCTTTTGATGTTGTATGATAGTGAAAAACGATTCCGAAGTAAAATCATTATCGATAGACATTCGGTCGTTTGTAAACTGATAGCCTGTAACGCTCGAAAACTGGAATTTGTCGCCACTGTATTTTGCAACAATACCTTCGCTAATATTTATCCGTTTGTATTCGCACCGATCATTGTATGAAACAGGCTTTTGCACGTTAGTTTGGTTGTCGAACATTGAATAAGCATAACCACCTTCGTTTGTATATCCAACCGATGCAATGTTCTCGACACTTATTTTTTTAGTTGGATGCCACGACGTGCGAATACGTACGCCGGCATCATCGCCCCAGTCGCACTTTTCATTTCGGAACTCATTCTGAAAAAAACCATCGGTATGGGCATAAAACGCTCCTGCTGAATAGCCAAATTTTCTCGACACCTTCTTGTAAAACGAAGCTTTAGCCCTTATCGAGTTTGCCGAACCATATTCGGCCGACAACCTCACACCCTGATAAACCATAGGCGAAAGGGTGTAAATATTCATTACCCCGCCAATGGTGTTGCGGCCATACAACGTACCTTGAGGCCCTCGCAGCAGCTCAACCTTACGGATATCGTAAAAGTTAAAGTTGTAATTGTTTTTATTGAGGCAAGGCAAATCGTCGACATTTAAGCCAAGAACTGGCTGATCAATACGCGACCCAAAACCCCTGATATAAATAGACGACGTCATTTTCGAACCATAATCGGGCTGGTAAAAGTTTGGCGAAATGGCCGAAATATCCATCACCGAATGAATGCGCATCTCTTCGAGGTTAAACAACCCAAGTGTAGTAGAAGAAACCGGCTGAACCCGTGCATCTGCGTTCTGCTTAATTGGCGCAACAACATCAATAACTTTCAGTAGTTTAGATGTATCAGCAGGCTCCGATTTAGCTAAAAATAAAACAGACAATACGGCAAATAGTAAACTCACTCCACTAAATTTAAGGTTGTTGCATTACGAATTTTGAGATCGAAATAAATTAAGTAGTATCGCAATTGATAACACCGCAAAAGTAAAAGCTTCAAAATGGCTGTCAACCCTCATTTGTGAGGGTTTTTATTTTACATCGAAAGGTGTTAATATTGCCGCTGAAATGGAAAGAGTTCCGCAAGTTATAATTATTGATCGCAACACACTGAGTTGTATTGCGCTGCATTCTATTCTTTCCGATATAATACCTTTTGCCGACATCCGCAGTTATAACTCTTTTGCCGATTTCAGCCAAGCATCGCACAATATGGTGTTTCACTTTTTTGTTTCAGAAGACACAGTACTGCAAAACATTAACTACTTCCTTCATATTCAAGAAAAGGTTATTGTACTAACAACCACATCCATCACACCGTTTGGGTTGTCGTCGTTTAAAACAATTGATATTTCCCGTTCGGAAAAAGAGATTATAAAATCTTTCCTGAGTTTGCACAACACGGGGCATCAAAATGGCCACAAACGAATTCAGGAACATAACGACAAAGTCAACCTTCTATCGGAAAGAGAGAAAGATGTTCTATCACTTTTAGTGCGAGGGTACATTAATAAAGAGATTGCAGACCAGCTCAACATTTCTAAAACGACCGTTATTTCTCACCGGAACAATATTGCCGAGAAGCTAGGCGACCGCTCTATTGGCCGATTAACTATTTATGCGGTGCTGAATGGCATTGTCGACCTGCACGAACTTTGCCTGTCGGAGCCGTGATGATCCTGAAAAACAGAAATCAAAAAGTATTATTGAATTTCAGCTAATCATCTAAAATTAGCAAGCCATTGTTGTAAAAATGTTGGCCAAGCCTCGGCAGCAACATTGCCTTTACGCAACCCATAACCGTGGCCTCCA
>CAZRXT010000043.1:0-12402 GCA_964604035.1 uncultured Prolixibacteraceae bacterium
TGAAAACTCATGATGGGATGTTCTTTTTCGGTAGCATTAATGGCTTTAATGTATTTTCCCCCCAGAAAATTAGATCTAACATACACGAAAATAGTTCAGTGTTAATTACTGACTTTAGGTTACTTAATCAAAGTATTAATGCCGGAGATAGCATAAATGGCCGGGTTATTTTGGAAAAACCAATTTTTGAGATGGCAGAAATAGCGTTGGATTACAAAGAGAACGATCTGTCCTTTGAGTTTTCCGCGATGAACTATTCAAGCCCTGAGAAAATCTCATTTTCATACATGATGGACGGATTTAATCGCGATTGGCAAATCACTGATGCTAAAATGCGAATTGCAAAATATACAAATCTTGATCCCGGAGAATACATTTTCAAAGTTAGGTCATCATACAATAAAGAAATTTGGTCTGATGATATTGCGTCAATTAAAATCATTATAAAACCACCATGGTGGAAAACGTTATGGTTCAAAATATTAGCGATATTACTTTTGGTTGGTTTTTGGATAATTGGCTATTCCGCAAGAATTTATTCGTTGGAGAAACAGAAACGGATTCTCGGAAAAATGGTTGATGATAAAACCAAACAACTTCAGGATGCGAATGAAAAACTTAAAGAATCGAATATCACAAAAGACAAGTTTTTATCAATTATTGCTCACGATTTAATTAATCCATTTAATACAATACTTGGATTTTCTGATCTGCTGCTCAATAATTATTCTGAATATGATGATGAAACTAAGCTCACAACAATTAGAACAATAAATAACTCATCAACAGAGCTCTTTGAATTATTGGGGAATCTTTTACAATGGTCTCGTTCGGAAAGAGGGTTGCTTGAGTATTCGCCAGAGAAGATTGATATCAATAGTATCATTTTAAAGATAATGTCTCTTTTTTCGGCTACTGCAAATTCTAAAGGTGTAGATATTAAGCTCAACCTTTCGGACAAAGACTCAATGGTGAATAGCGATATTCACCTGCTAAATGCCATTTTACGTAATTTGATTAGCAATTCCATCAAGTTCACACCTTCAGGTGGAAAGATTTCAATTATTACTGAAACAAAAGGAAAATATATAATTGTCTCTGTTGTTGATAATGGTGTTGGAATTTCAAAAGAGAACCTGGATAATTTATTTAGAATTGATATACAACACTCAACATTAGGCACTAACAGCGAAAAGGGAACTGGGTTGGGACTGTTTCTTGTTAAAGAATTTGTTGCGAAGCAAAAAGGCGAATTGAAAATTGAAAGTGAAGTTGGAAAAGGAAGTTCTTTCTCTTTCACTGTACCTCGTTGGAATGTATAGCTATACTGTAACTGGTTTTATTGTATTTTGTTGAAGTAGCGAAAGCCTTTGATTGGATATTATTATTGCGCAATTAAAACATTAAGCCCTGCACCATATTTTTGGTGCAGGGCTTAATGTTTTCTGGTTATAGTAAGTGTTTATTAATTTCCCATTTCAGATAAGAATTTGATTCTCACCATTCTGATGTCTTCAACGCTATAATTGTCTTCGCCCAAATTCTTTACAGCTTCTTCAATAGAGCCATCTTTCGATTCTTCCCTGAAATAATCAAAAATTTCATCTCTGTAATCTTCATCCATCACATCGTTGATGAAATAATCGATGTTGATCTTTGTTCCTGAATTAACAATGGCTTCAATCTCCGACAGAAGGTCGTCTTTGCTCATTCCAAGAGATTTGGCAATAATGTCGAGGCCAACTTTACGATCGATATTTTGAATAATCAGAACCTTCGTTTTTGATTTTTGAGCAACCGATTTTACTATTATGTCTTGAGGTCGGTCAATTTCATTTTCTTCAACATATTTCTTTATCAGCTCAACAAACTCTTTTCCGTAACGAGAAGCTTTTCCTTGACCAACGCCCTGAATATTTTGCAACTCAGTTATAGTTATTGGATACTGAATAGACATGTCGGCCAACGAAGGGTCCTGAAAAATCACAAAAGGAGGTAAGTCGAGTTGCTTTGAAACCTTTTTGCGAAGATCTTTCAGTAAAGAAAAGAGTTCAGGGTCGCCAGAGCTACTGCCACTTTGTGCTGCCGAAGCTTCTTCTATAGCCGCATCATAATCGTGGTTTTTTGTCATGATGAACGACCCGGGATTCTCGAGAAATGCCTGTCCTTTTTCTGTGAGTTTTAGCAGTCCGTAATTTTCAATTTCTTTATTGATATATCCCCCAATCATAGCTTGGCGGTATATTGCATGCCAGAAATGTGAATCGTGATCTTTGCCCATTCCAAAGATATCCAGCTCGTCGTGTTTGAACGACTTGATGGCTGCAATGTTGTTTCCAATAAGAATGTTGGTAATGTGCTCCATTTTGTATTTTTGGTTCACCGCAACAATAGCTTCGAGCGCTAAAGCAAGTTCTTCGCCAGCTTCAATTCTTTCTCTTGGATTAAGGCAGTTATCGCATGCGCCACAATTTTCTTCGGTATATGTTTCTCCAAAATAGTGGAGGAGAATTTTCCTGCGGCACACCGATGTTTCGGCATACGAAACAGTGTCGAGCAGAAGCTGCTTGCCAATTTCCTGTTCGGCAATAGGTTTTCCCTGCATGAATTTTTCAAGCTTCTGTATGTCTTTATAGCTGTAAAAAACGATGCATTTACCTTCTCCTCCGTCGCGTCCGGCGCGTCCTGTTTCTTGGTAATACCCTTCAAGGCTTTTGGGAATATCGTAATGAATTACAAAACGAACGTCGGGTTTATCAATTCCCATTCCAAAGGCTATAGTGGCAACAATTATATCAACTTCTTCCATCAGAAACATATCCTGATGTTTAGAACGGGTTGCTGCGTCCATTCCTGCGTGGTATGGTAACGCCTTAATACCGTTTACCTGAAGATTTTCTGCAAGTTGCTCAACTTTTTTTCGGCTGAGGCAATAAATGATACCTGATTTTCCTGCATTATTTGAAATGTACCTGATTATTTCGGCTGTAGGCTTAAATTTTGGGCGGATTTCGTAATAAAGGTTTGCCCTGTTGAATGACGATTTGAAGACGTTTGCATCCAACATTCCTAAGTTTTTTTGAATGTCGTGCTGTACTTTAGCCGTTGCCGTTGCTGTAAGGGCAATTACCGGAGCTGCTCCAATTTCCTGAATAATTGGGCGAATGCGGCGGTATTCTGGCCTAAAATCGTGGCCCCATTCCGAAATACAGTGAGCTTCGTCAACTGCATAAAACGAAATTTTTATCTGTTTCAGAAATTCAATATTCTCTTCTTTGGTTAGCGACTCTGGTGCAACGTAAAGCAACTTGGTTTTTCCTAATAATACTGAGTCTTTTACCTCTTGAATAGCTGCTCTCGTTAGTGAAGAGTTTAAAAAATAGGCAATCCCATCTTCGGTTCCAAAACTACGAATCGAGTCAACTTGATTCTTCATTAATGCAATTAGCGGAGAAATTACGATCGCTGTGCCTTCGAGCAGTAGGGCTGGGAGCTGATAGCAAAGAGATTTGCCTCCTCCTGTTGGCATTAACACAAAGGTGTCGTTGCCGTCCATTACACTTTTTATTACTTTCTCCTGATCACCCTTAAAGCGGTCAAACCCGAAATTTTTTTGAAGTTGTTCCGCTAAAAACTGAGAATTTACCATCTTAAATTTATTAACCCCTCTTTGTCAGTTACAATTTGATTTACCTACTAAAGTAATAAATAAATAATTTCCCGAAACTTTTATCTGTTAATAAAACTTATCTGTTCAAATATTTAATAGTCTCTTCTCAAATAATGTTACTACTCGGGCAATTACTCTAATGTAAATTTTTTATTAAGTAATCTTTTGGGTCTTTAATCTTTTTAAGATTCGCGATTTTAATTTAGTGTGTATATTTGTCCGTTTCGGTACCAATGCAATGATAAAAAAGAAGAATAATAATGGCGGCGAGATGTCGTTTCTTGGGCATCTCGAAGTTTTGCGATGGCATCTTATTAGGGCAGCTATTGCTGTTCTGGTTTTTATGGTAGTCGCATTCTTGAGTCGAAATTTTATTTTTAATGAAATTATACTTAAACCCAAAAATCCCGATTTCTTTACAAATAGAATGCTGGCAGAACTAGGTGCATGGTTGAATTCCACACTTGGGATAAATGCCTCCGATTTGATAATCAATAATCAGCCTCTTAATTTGGTTAATATTGACATGGCCGGGCAATTTATGTCGCACATGGAAATCTCGCTTATCGCAGGTCTTATTCTAGCATGCCCATTTATTATTTGGGAAATTTGGAGGTTTATTGAGCCAGCTCTTTTGCCAAATGAGAGAAAGTATACTGGTGGTGCGGTTATTTTTATTTCCGGACTGTTTATATCAGGCATCTTATTTGGGTATTTTCTTATTGCGCCACTATCTATCCATTTTCTGAATAGTTATATTGTAAGCGATCAGGTGTTGAATACCATTAAACTAAGTTCATATATCAGCACCATTACATCAGTCACTTTTGCTTCAGGTTTAATATTTGAATTGCCGGTGGTAGTTTTCTTCTTAAGTAAGGTTGGGCTGATTACTCCTTCGTTTATGCGCAAATACCGGAAACATGCATACATTATACTCCTGATTGTTGCCGCAATCATTACTCCGCCCGATGTGTTTAGTCAGACATTAGTGTGTATCCCTTTAATTGTATTGTATGAAATAAGCATTCTGATTTCTCGTTCTGTTCTTAAGAAGAAAGAAAAGGAGAAATCCAGCAGTGTTGAATTGAAATAATGGTTTGTAAATATTGTTAAAATAATGAGGTTAAGTACCGATAATATTGAAAAGAAATACCGGAAACGCACTGTTGTAAAAGGTGTTTCTGTTGAGGTGAATCAAGGCGAAATTGTTGGACTTCTAGGCCCTAATGGTGCCGGGAAAACCACTTCATTTTACATGATTGTTGGACTTATTCGGCCAAATAGTGGGCGTATATTTCTTGACGATGAAGATATTACCAGCTTGCCAATTTACAAAAGGGCACAAAAGGGAATTGGCTATCTAGCGCAGGAAGCATCGGTTTTCAGAGGCATGTCTGTTGAGGATAACATTAAGTCGGTGTTGGAAATGACAGATTATTCACACGAGGAACAAAAATCGAAACTCGAATCGTTGCTCTCAGAATTTGGTCTCCAGAAAATCAGAAAGAGCAAAGGAATACAATTATCGGGAGGAGAACGCCGCCGTACAGAAATTGCCCGCGCTTTAGCAATTAACCCAAAATTCATATTGCTCGACGAACCTTTTGCCGGGGTCGATCCAATAGCTGTTGAGGATATCCAAAATATCGTATATCATTTGAAAGATAAGAACATTGGAATCCTTATAACCGATCACAATGTGCATGAAACTCTGGCTATTACCGATCGTTCATATCTCCTTTTTGAAGGGGCAATACTGAAAGCAGGGAAGGCCGAAGAGCTTGCTGCCGACGAAATGGTACGTAAAGTTTACCTTGGGCAAAATTTCGAACTTAGAAAGAAACGCGAAAAATTTGAACACACAATTAGTTAAACTTTCATCACTCTGTTTTATTAATTGTGAAATTTTAAAAAAAAGATTTATATTTGCGCCTCCAAAAAGCGGGCGTGTCGTAATTGGTAGCCGAGCTAGACTTAGGATCTAGTGCCGTAAGGTGTAAGGGTTCGAGTCCCTTCGCCCGCACAAAACTAAACCGTTTGGGATACTTAAAAGTACCAAACGGTTTATAGTTTATAAGATCAGATTTGTTGTTTTAAAACTTTAAAGCAAAATTAACTTTTCAGTAAAATGAATATTACCAGAGAAAATATTGACGAATTGAATGGCCTTATCCGAATTTCAATTGAAAAGGCCGATTATGAAGCATCTGTTGAAGCATCATTGAGCGAATACCGTAAGAAAGCCAACATGCCAGGTTTTCGTCCGGGCAAAATTCCGGTAGGGCTTGTCAAAAAAATGTATGGAAAAGCTGCTTTGGTTGATGAAATCAATAAGATACTTTCTAATAGTTTGGCTAAATTTCTGGTCGATGAGAAGTTAGACATTCTTGGAGAACCACTTCCAAACGAAACACAACAAAAAGCTATCGATTGGGACAATGCTTCCGATTTCGAATTCCTTTTTGATATAGGTTTTGCTCCCGAAGTGAAGATTAGCTTCGATAAGAGAAGCAAATATCCATACTACAAAGTTCAGGTTTCGGAAGAAATGATTGACCAACAGGTTGAAGCTTATGCTAACCGTTTCGGAAACAATGAACCTGCCGATGTTGTTGAATTGAAAGATACAGTTAAAGGAGATATAGCTCAACTTAATGCCGATGGTACTGTAAATACTGAAGGTATTTCTGTTGAAATGGCTCTTATTTCTATTGATGTTATTAAAGATGAAGAAATCAGAAATAGCTTTGTAGGCAAGAAAGTTGGCGACGAAGTGATTTTTGATATTAAGAAAGCTTATCCAAACGACACAGAAGTAGCTTACATCCTTAATATTGATAAAGTTGAAGCCGCAACTATTGAAGGCAACTTTAAAATTGCAATTAAAGAAGTACACACATTTGTTCCTGCCATTGTAAACGAAGATCTTTTCAAGAAAGTTTACGGTGAAGAGACTTTGATTACTGACGAAAAAACTTTCCGTGCTCAGATTGCAGAAGAGATCACAGAGTCTTACAAAGCATCTAGCGAATACAAATTCTTGATTGATACCCGCGAAGCTCTGATCAGCAAAAATAAAATGGAATTACCTGAAGATTTTCTGAAACGATGGCTGTTGGCTGTTAATAAAGAATTGTCTCAGGCTGACATTGAAGCTGAATTTGGTCATTTCGTCGAAGATTTGAAATGGCAGGTTGTAAAAGAGAAAATTGTTAAAGAAAACGAACTGAAAGTTGACGAGGCCGAAGTGGTTGAAATGGCAAAAGAAGTTGCTGCTGCCCAGTTCCGTCAATATGGAATGTTTAATATTCCGGCAGAACACCTCGACGGTTTTGCCCAACAAATTCTTCAAAAGAAAGAAGACCGTAACCGTCTTTATAACAGAAAACTTGACGAGAAGATCATGGAGGTTGTTAAATTGAAAGCAACCGTTGAAGAAAAAGAAATCTCGAAAGAAGAATTTGAGAAACTATTTGCATAACTTTTCAATTAGATACAGAATAGCCGGACTTAAAATAAGCCCGGCTTTTTTATTGCATTTTTTTCTACCTTTGCCAATCTTATTACAGAAGAAAATTAAATGTTGGATCTCCTAATGTTTTCTATATGAATCAGAAAAATGAATTTCAAAAATTTGCGAAAGGGCAAGGAATAAGTAGTCTCTCGGTCGATAAATATATCTCATCAACATACATGAACTATATTTCTCCGACAATTATCGAAGAGCGTCAGTTGAATATTGCTACAATGGACGTATTCTCACGTCTTATGATGGACCGGATTATATTCCTTGGAGTACCAATCGACGATTATGTGGCAAATATTATTCAGGCCCAATTGTTATTTCTCGACTCTACCGATCCGGGTAAAGATATTCAGATATACTTTAACACTCCGGGAGGTTCGGTTTCTGCGGGACTGGGAATTTACGACACCATGCAGTTTATTTCATCGCCGGTAGCAACAATTTGTACCGGAATGGCAGCTTCGATGGGTGCGGTACTTTTAACTGCCGGTGCTGCCGGAAAACGCTCAGCATTGACACATTCGCGAGTTATGATTCACCAGCCAATGGGCGGTGCTCAGGGACAGGCTTCTGATATTGAAATCACTGCCCGTGAAATTATGAAACTCAAGAGAGAGCTGTATGAAATTATTGCGAAACACTCTGGAAAAGATTACGCTACAGTAGAAAAAGATTCAGACCGCGACTACTGGATGACAGCTCAGGAAGCTGTTGATTATGGAATGATTGATCAGATTCTGGTCAGAAATAAATAATAAAGAATGGCTAAAGCTACAGATAAATGTTCTTTTTGTGGAAGAAAGAAAGACGAAGTTGAACTCTTGATTGCTGGCATGGAAGGTCATATTTGTGACCGATGTATTGAACAGGCTTATGCAATTATTGAAGAGGAATTTAAAGGGAAAGGCAGCTTCGACATTTCGGGCATAGAATTGCTTAAACCAATTCAGATGAAAGAGTTCCTCGATCAGTATGTGATTGGGCAGGAACATGCCAAGAAAATCCTTTCGGTGGCTGTTTATAACCACTATAAACGTTTGGGGCAGAAAGTTGGTAAAGATGAAACCGAAATTGAAAAATCGAACATCATTCTTGTAGGGCCAACCGGAACCGGAAAAACATTGCTTGCCCGCACCATTGCTAAGATGTTGCATGTGCCCTTCACAATTGTTGATGCAACCGTATTAACCGAAGCTGGTTATGTGGGCGAAGATATTGAAAGTCTCCTTACCCGCTTGCTTCAGGCTGCCGACTATAATGTTGAAGCCGCTGAAAAAGGAATTGTATTTATTGACGAGATAGATAAAATTGCCCGCAAAGGCGATAATCCATCAATAACACGCGATGTTTCGGGCGAAGGTGTTCAGCAGGGTTTGCTTAAATTGCTCGAAGGTTCGATTGTGAATGTTCCGCCACAAGGAGGACGAAAACATCCTGATCAAAAGATGATTCCTGTCAACACAAAGCACATACTTTTCATTTGTGGTGGTGCTTTCGACGGAATTGAGCGCAAAATAGCCCAGCGTATGAATACCAAAGTTGTTGGGTTCAACGCTATTGAAGAGAGTGCTCATGTCGACCGCGATAACCTGATGCAGTATATTGCCCCAATGGACTTAAAGGCATTTGGTTTGATTCCTGAAATAATTGGCCGTTTGCCTATGCTTACTTATCTCGACCCTCTCGATCCGGCTGCGTTGCGAAGGATTCTTACCGAGCCTAAAAATGCCATCGTTAAGCAATATGTGAAGCTTTTTGAACTCGACAACATCAAGCTTTCGTTCGACGAAAAGGCTCTCGAGTACATTGTGAGTGTTGCTGTTGAATTTAAACTTGGCGCTCGTGGTTTGCGTTCGATATGCGAAACAATTATGGTCGATGCCATGTTCGAAATGCCTTCGACAAGCCACAAAGCATTGAAAATTACTGAAAAATATGCCCGCGATAAGGTCGAAAATTCAGGTATGAAATTATTGAAAGCAAGTTAAGAACATATATTCTTGTTGGAGAGCCGGGTTTATTATCCGGCTTTTTTTATGGCTGACTTTTACCTTACGGTGATGTGGAAACACTTTTCGATGCGCTCGGTAACAACTACGCACCGGCCTTCGCGGCGCAGTTCGCCAATGGCTTCCGATAGCAGTTTGATTGCTCTGGCATCCTGCTTCTCAAATTTCATAAATGGGAACGACCGTTTTACTACGCTACTGTACGCAATGTCGAATGTGGTGCCATAAAGGTGCGAGGTGTTCGACGATGCGTTTACATTCGATGTTTTCAACCTACTTTGGCTCTCTTTTGTGCGCAAAAGCGAACTAATCTGGTAAGAGTAGCTTCCCATGTTATGTTCGCGAAGCTTCTTCTGAAATCGTTTTCCAATATCTTCAAGCAGTTGTTCGGCTCTTGGAGTAAGGTATGGATAGGAGTGGCTCAGGTGTTTTACTACGTAATATTTGTTGCTCTTGATCTTTACTAATCGGTCTTTGTCGAGTAAATCATCAAGTCTCTGGTGAAAATCGGCCGAACTTTTAAAGGCTGAAATGCCATTTCTGCGGGCGTATTTCAGGTGAAGAGCGTTATAGTCGCGGTATTTGTCGACCTTGATCCTTCCGTAAGATGTCGGATTTACAATGCTGTCAATTTTAGTTGAAACGGGACCCCAAAGCATCAGAACCACGATAATACCCACAATGCTTAACGCACCAATTTTGAATTTCCTCTGGTATTCGGGTTTTAAACGGTATTTGAAAATATTCTTTTTTAGTTGTCCTAATAGGGAAGACCAATCGAGCATAATATCTAAGACTGTTATTGTTTCTGTTCGGAAACAAAAATAAGGAAAAAGTATAGTTTTAACCTAATCGAAAAGGTGCTTTTATTGCTTAAGTGATTATCCTGATGTTGATATGTTGACAATTTCTGCGTCGTATTTATAGTTGTCAATGAGGTTGTGGTTACGGCTAAACTTGTGTTCGCCTTAAGTTTATATATTTCAGAATGAGCTTGGCCGCATTTTCAACACCTACTTTACTGGTGTCAATAGTGAGGTCATAATTTTGTGTGTCGCCCCATTTTTTTCCTGTAAATGTTTTGCAATAGGCCTCTCTATCTTTATCGCTTCGAACAATCATTTTTTCGGCTTCGGCTTCTGGTACATTAAAAAGTTGCTGAACCCTTTCGTTCCGAAATTTTGTGTCGGCATGTAAAAATATGTTGATGCAATTTGGATGTTCGCGAAGAGCATGGAAGCCGCAACGACCAATAATTACCGCAGAACGTTCGTCGGCAATGCGTTTAATGACCTCAGACTCTGCATCAAAAAGTTCATGGTCGAAAGGAAAATTCATCTCGGGCGGAATGTGTGTTTCGGCTGAATATCCGTTGATGTGGAAAAACGAATTCCAGAACGAGAGCAATGTTTCTTCTCGTTGTTCTAAATTATCTTCAGGCATGGATAATTTTTGGGCCGTTTGACGAATTATTTCACGGTCGGCATAAAAAATGCCCAGTTCTTTAGCCAAATATTGTCCAATTAACGATGCCCCGCTTCCCAGTTGCCTGCTAATTGTTATTGCGTAAGTTGTTGTTTCTTCCATTATAATTTCCTCCTGAATGTTTTATTTAATAACAGTTAGTTGTGGTATTTGTTGCCCTAACTTAATTATTAATTTTATGTTGCAACATAAAATAAGTTTCCTATTTTTAGTCCTCATTTCGACACGGTTATGCCGAAATATTTAACTGTACTTCGGACTTACTTTAGCTGGAATAATTGTAAACTAATATACACAATCAAACTATGGAAAAAAAGAACATTGTTGGCTATTATCAAGTTAGCCCTAAAGAAAACTCGTATTTTGCACTCCGCGTAATTTTCAGCATCCTTATTTATGCCGGAATCGCATCGGCGTTGGTAATGTTGCCAAAACTTGACACTAAGTTTTCGGCTGTTGCCGTAGTTGTGCCACTTATTGCTTATTTTCTGGTTTTTTATATCGTTTATAACGGGCTGTTTGTTGGGTTGATTAAAACGCAGTCGGTTAAGCTTGGCGACCATCAGCTTCCCGAAATATATAAAATGGTGAAAACACTTTCGGCTAGTTTGAATATCAAGAACACGCCAAACACATACCTAATTCAGGCTGGCGGTAGCTTGAATGCTTTTGCCAAAAAGTTCATGGGCAGCAATTATGTGGTTATTTATTCCGATTTGCTCGAAGCTTTTTACGAAGGGAACATCGATGCTGTTGAATTTGTGGTTGCCCATGAGCTGGGGCACATTAAGCGGAATCATTTATGGAAAAGCCTGCTTTTGTTCCCATCGGCACTAATTCCTTTTTTGGCACCGGCCTATAACCGTGCCTGCGAACTTACTTGCGACAATATTGGGAAATTCTTCAATGCCAAAGGTGCAGTTGATGGGCTGTTGATTCTTGCAGGGGGAAAGAAAATTGCCCGCGAAATCAATATCCATGTTTATATCGATCAGAATAGGACCGATGCTAGTTTTTGGCGTTGGTTTGCCGAGAAAACAATGAGCCATCCGGCTTTATATAAAAGGCTCGACAATGTTTATACCTCTTCGGCTGCTATGAGGCGCGAAACTCCTAAAATGGATATGCCTGTTGAAACGGTTCAGGTTGAAAATAGTGTTGAAACTCCAAAAGAAAAGGAATCGGACTATAGCCGTTACATGCCCAATTAATATGTCTTTAAAAAAATAAGCCCCTTGCCATTTAACCGGCAAGGGGTTCTTTTTAATTAAGAATCATGCTTAATCAATTCTTAATTACTGCTTTTTCATTTTAATGCCGATTGCCTTTTTGTTTTTATGCTTCGACAACAGCTTGCTCAACTTCACCCTCTATTTTGCTGCTCCTCCCAATTACAACTCGGGCCGCAGCGTATTCGTTTTTCAATTTCCATATAAAACTTTTTCAATTTAGATATTATTATGCTTATCCAGTGCTGAATTGTTCAACTATTTTACGAACGGCCTAAATGTGGTGACGAACATCAATTCTAGCTGTGTTAATCTTGTTGTTGAGTAGTTGGCAGGGGGGTGGAAGTTAGTGGCCCAAGCCGATGAATGTATCGCTAATGGTTAAGGGCGGTTCGCAAACTTATATGGGCATTTCGCAACCAGAAACGGATGTTTAGCCAAGGTATATGGCCTTCTCACGAGCAAATATGGTCGTCTCAC
>CAZRXT010000044.1:0-10396 GCA_964604035.1 uncultured Prolixibacteraceae bacterium
TTTTGAAAGGCAGAAATAATATTTTTCGTCAAATTAACGATTTATTTGAATGATATTGTTCTTGGAGACAATTCTTTTGGAACATCATCGTTTGATATTTGTTATTATCGGGATGATGTAAAAATTTACGAGATTCAACCAAAGGCTTATAATTCGTATATTAGCAACCCAATTTTATTATTGTAATGACAGATTCGCGTTTTAAGTTGTTAGGCCAGATAGATTCTCCAGCCGATTTGAGAAGCCTTAAAGTAGCTGAACTCCCTCAGGTTTGCCAAGAGTTGAGATGTTTT
This sequence comes from uncultured Prolixibacteraceae bacterium, assembly GCA_964604035.1. GTDB lineage: Bacteria > Bacteroidota > Bacteroidia > Bacteroidales > Prolixibacteraceae > CAYMTR01. Next base: position 294 of record CAZRXT010000044.1, read on the forward strand.
TTGATTGATGAACTTTCAAGAAACCCAGGGCATTTTGGTGCCAGTTTAGGTGTTGTTGAATTGACTGTTGCATTGCATTATGCCTATAACACGCCAAAAGATAAATTAGTCTGGGATGTTGGTCATCAGGCTTATGGCCATAAGATTCTCACAGGGCGGCGCGATCAGTTCAACACAAACCGGAAATACAAAGGTATAAGTGGTTTTCCTAATCCAACAGAGAGCGAATATGACTCATTTGGAGTAGGTCATTCATCAACCTCGATATCGGCTGCTCTCGGAATGGCTGTGGCAAATAAATTACAAGGAGTTGACGATAAGGTTGTTGCTGTGATTGGCGATGGAGCCATGACCGGTGGAATGGCGTTTGAAGCGTTAAACAATGCGAGTGTTTCAAATCCGGATATTCTTATTGTGTTGAATGATAACAATATGGCTATCGACCCTAATGTCGGGGGATTAAATAAATATCTTATCAATATCACAACCTCAGCAGCTTATAACAGTTTTAAGACTAAGGTGTGGAATTTCCTTGGAATGTTCTCAAAAACAAGGACAACTGTTCAGCGAATTGAGAATTCAACGAAAAGTTTCTTTTTCAAAGAGAGTAACCTTTTCGAAAGTTTTAATATCAGGTATTTTGGTCCGGTTGATGGTCACGATGTTGATTCATTGGTGAAGTTGTTTGGACAGTTGAGAAGAATTCCTGGCCCAAAAATTTTACATATAATTACTACCAAAGGGAAAGGATATTTTCCTGCCGAACACAATCAGACCCTTTTTCATGCTCCAGGTAAATTTAATGTTGATACCGGAATGCAGGTTAAAACAATAAATGGAGATGAACCACCTCTTTATCAAGATGTTTTTGGAGAAACAATATTAGAGTTGGCCCGAGAAAACGCGAAGATTGTTGGCGTTTCTCCTGCAATGTTGTCGGGCTGCTCTCTTACTATAATGCAGAAAGAGATGCCCGACAGAGTATTCGACGTTGGGATTGCAGAACAACATTCGGTTACATTTGCCGCAGGTTTAGCGGCTTCAGGCATGATTCCATTTTGCAATATCTACTCCTCGTTTTCGCAACGCGCTTACGATCAGATAATTCATGATGTTGCTATTTACAAGCAAAAAGTAATTCTTTGTCTCGATAGGGGCGGTCTGGTTGGTGCCGATGGTGCTACGCATCATGGTATTTTCGATCTGGCTTTTTTAAGGTGTATACCTAATCTGATTATTGCTTCGCCAATGAATGAGCAGGAACTTCGCGATATGATGTATACTGCTCAAAAAGATTTTGTTGGGCCGTTTGTAATTCGTTATCCCCGAGGGCGAGGTGTTATGAAAGAGTGGCGTACTCCGCTTTCTGAAATGAAGATTGGGAAAGGGCAAATTGTAAAAGAAGGCAATAAATTGGCAATTATCTCGTTAGGACATCCGGGTAACTTTGTTACTGAAGCCTTAGTCCAATTGGACGACGAAAGTTTGGTTGCGCATTATAATCTCAGGTTTTTAAAACCTATTGATGAAGAGCTTTTGCATAAAGTCTGTTCTAAATTTGAAACCATAATCACGGTTGAAGACGGTACTGTAAAAGGTGGAATGGGAAGTGCAATAGTTGAGTTTATCAACAATAATAACTATAAAACCAGAGTTATAACACTTGGCGTGGACGATTATTTTGTTGAGCATGGTTCGCCCGAAGAATTATACCATGAGTGTGGTTTCGATTCAGATGCCATTGTCAATGTTATAAAAAGAACCTTAAATTCAAATAGTTAAAGCTTCATGTCGATAGCCCTTAGCAATTTTCTTGTCTTATGATGAGAGATTTTTTGAAAACGTACTAATTCAAATACTCGACCTTGGATATCTATTTCAAAAAACGCAGGTGGAAACAAATCATCTTTATTTTCGCCATTCTTATTGGTATAGGTTCGTTGCTTTATACCGATAAGCTGGTTGACGAAATGTCGCATGAAGAGCGCATCAAGGTCGAACATTGGGCCGATGCGATACGGCTTTTTACTACCGGCGAAAATCTCACTAGCGAGGTGAATCTTTTTCTGAATCAGGTTATTGCTGCAAATACTACAATTCCAATTATTCTTGTTGACCAGAACGGGGAGATAAATGCCGAAAGCAATATCAGTTATAACCCGAAGACTAAAGATAAGATACTGGCTTCCGAACTTAAGAAAATGAAAGAGCATCAGGCTCCAATTGTTATTCCATTGGGCGAAGGTGTTGAGCAATATCTTTATTACAAAGAATCATGGCTTCTTGAAAAATTGAAGTATTATCCTTTGTTTCAGCTTGCGGTCATCATGCTTTTTATAATCGTAGCTTATATTGCTTTTAGTTCGTCGCGAAAAGCAGAGCAGAATTTGGTGTGGGTTGGAATGGCAAAGGAAACAGCCCATCAGTTGGGAACACCTATTTCGTCACTGATTGCTTGGGTCGAATTGCTAAAAGAAGAGAATACCGATTCAACAATTATTGAAGAGCTTGAAAAAGATACTGAACGATTAGAGAAAATTACCGAGCGTTTTTCTAAAATTGGATCAAATCCGGAGTTGGTCGAAGATAATATTTATGCAGTTCTTCTGAAATCAGTTTCTTATTTGAAAAATCGCGTTTCGAAAAAGATTGATATTACGTGTAATTTTGATGAGAAAAATGAATTGTATATACCATTATCTTCTTCGCTGTTTAGCTGGGTAATTGAAAATTTGATTCGCAATTCAGTTGATGCTATTGAAAACAACCCCGGATCAATTTTTATAGATGTGTCTGAAAAAGAGCACGAGGTAATAATTGATGTAACAGACAACGGCAAAGGAATAGCTAAGTCGAAATTTAAAACTATCTTTCAGCCGGGTTTCACAACAAAGAAACGAGGATGGGGTCTTGGATTGTCGCTTTCGAAACGGATTGTGGAAATATTCCATAAAGGAAAGATTTTTATAAAAAGTTCTGAGCCAAAAAAAGCGACAACCTTTAGAATTGTTTTAAAGAAATAACTTAGAATTCAAATATATAATGGCAAATAATTTCTTTACAAAGAACTCAAAAATATTATTGCAATTAAACATGATTTCAATAGTAATAATCTTTTTCTGTGAGATATTTGTTATATACACATTTGAAACAAAGGCTTTTGTTGAAGGGATTGAACGTTGGAAATATTTAACGCTTTTATTTGGGCTAATAATAGTTTCGGTTTTGTTCCTGAGTTCTGTAGCTTTGTTCATCTATTTCCTTTTTATAAAGAGAAAAAGAGGTTGATATAAAAAACAGGCTATACATGAAGCAAAAAAGTGTTTCAAGGAAACCGGTTAAAAAAAAACTGAAAAGTTTATTCATCTTGTTATTTTTTTATACTTTTGCAAAACTTTTTTTAGAGAGCAATGAATTATCTATCTAAATATGCAATTGCATTCAAAGGGCTAAAAGAGGGAAGTCATAGTTTCGATTTTGAAATTGATGACAAGTTCTTTGACAAGTTCGAAAACAGTGAAGTCCAGAAAGGATCATTGAAAGCAGATGTTGTTTTAACCAAACAATCAACTTTGATGATATTGGAATTAGCTGTGAAAGGTACAGTTGAACTCATTTGTGATCGTTGCCTTGAGGTTTATAACCAGAAAGTTAGTAGCGAGAGTAAAATGTTTATCAAATTTAGTCACAATGAAGATGATGATATGGGCGAAGAAATTATCGTCATTTCTTATGAAGAGCATCAAATTAATGTGGCACAATACCTATACGAACTTATAATATTAGGATTACCAATCAGGCGCATCCATCCAACTAAAAAAGGAAAGTCTGAATGTAACCCGGAGATGGTTGAAAAATTAAATCAATATTTAGTCGAAGAAGCTCCTGAAGAAGAAGAGCCGATCGATGAAAGATGGAGTGAATTGAAAAAATTATTAGATAACAAGTAAAGTAGAGAACAAATGGCACATCCAAAGCACAAACACTCGAAAACGAGAAGAGATAAACGTAGGACCCACGATAAGGCAATTCCTGCTACAATTTCGTCATGCTCAAACTGTGGAGCATCTGTAAAATACCATACTGTATGCGCAGAATGTGGTTATTATAGAGGAAAATTGGCGATTGAGAAAGAAGTAACAGCATAAGCTAAGAAGCTTGTTCATGTTTAGAAATCCTACACTAGTAGGATTTTTTTTTGCTTTTTACTTTCCAAAAAATGAAATCTTCCACCAGCTAAAGATTAAAAGGTTTTTATTAAATTTGCTTGCCATAATTGGAAAGGTTGTAAAAAGGATTGTTTATAAAATTTGATTTTATGACCTCGATGGTTAAAAAATGATGGAATTTGAGAATATATTTAAAGGTTTCATCTTTTAGGGTTTTTTCAGGAGAAATAAATATATCATTACGATTCAGGTGCTTATGTTTGATGTTTTATCGATATAGCGAAAGTTAGCTAAATTGTTTTTTCTGAATTTGCCCGAAGAATAAAGTTTCTAAGAAAAAATGAAAAATTTAATATAATTTTATTGGGTCAACCAATAGCTTTATCTTTAGATTTATGGAAAACGGTTTCTTAAAATTTGTCAAAGGTTTAACCAGGTATACACTGATTATTTTTGGTGTTGGTGCTTTGTTGTTCCTAACTGTTTTTCGACAATATTTCCTTGTTATACTGCCAGTTATTCTTCTTTTTTACTATGCGTCAACCCTGATTCTGCATAAATATATGCTTCGGATTTCACAAAACGATATCTCTAGGTTCAGTTTTAAGTTTATGCTGCTTTCCCTAATAAAAATGTTTATCTACATTATTTTTGGGGTTTTGTACATTATTTTTGATGAAGAGAATGCGGTGATTTTCCTAATTGTATACTTGGTTTTATATGTTGTTTACGCTGTTTATGAAGTTCGTTCGGTAATGAATTTGATAAATGAGTCTAAATCGTAATTTACTTATAATAAGCAATTATGTGACTTTAGAGTTCTCTTTAACTTTATTTTTCGTTTAGAAAATATATGAAACGAATAGGTTATCTTTTGTTGCTAGTTTTCGTTTTGCTTCTTAGAACAGCATGTTCAGCGGCAGAAACTGAGGTCAAAGACAAAAAATTTGATGTTACAGAATATATTTTCTACTATATCAATGATTTACATGAGTGGCACTTCTTGTCTGTAGGAGAAACAGAAGTTGCAATACCTCTTCCAATAATTCTTTATAGCGAGCATACAGGCTGGCATTTTTTCTCGTCACATCAGCTCTATAAGCATGAACAAGATGAAGCATTTCCCTTTTCAATTAGAAAAGAAGGTGTAAAACGAGAACAAATTATTGAAAAACTTCCTGATGGTACGGAGTTTATACCTTTAGATCTATCTATAACCAAAACGGTTCTTGGAGTAATTATTGTTGCTTTTATTTTGCTGATATTCTTTATTATAGGGGCAAGACGAACCATTAAGAATCCCATGGGTGTACCAAAAAAGACTCAAAACATTATAGAACCAATGGTCACTTTTGTGCAAGATATTGCTAGAGATTTTGCAGGAGAGAAGTATAAACACTATATGCCCTATTTCCTTACTGTTTTTTCATTTGTTCTTGTGGCTAATATCGTTGGCTTAATTTTGCCTTTAGAACTCGGTATTACGAGTAACATCTCAGTAACATTCGTTTTGGCAGCTTTTACTTTTATTATAACAACCCTTAGTGGCAATAAGCATTACTGGATGCATATCATCAACCCTCCGGGGCCAATATATATGAAACTTCCAATCCCTCTTAGCCCATTTATTGAATTCCTTGGTATTTTCATCAAGCCTATTGTTTTGATGATCCGACTTTTTGCTAACATGCTTGCAGGTCACATGATTGTCACGGTACTGGTTGGTTTGATTTTCTTGATGTCTTCAATATTTCATCCGTTGGTTGGAGCTGGAACTTCAATAATCTCATTGGTTTTCTCTGTCTTTATGGTTGTTGTTGACATTCTTGTTGCATTTATTCAGGCATATATATTTACCTTATTATCGGCAATGTACATTGGTATGGCAACCGAAAAAGGGCATTAATTTAAAAACAGAAGATTATGTCATTAGTAATGATTTTAGCTGAATTGGCTATTGGAAAACTTGGTGCAGGATTAGGAGCTGGTTTAGCCGCAATTGGTGCCGGTATCGGTATTGGTGGAATTGGCCGTGCGGCTATGGAAGCAATTGCACGACAACCAGAAGCAATGTCAGACATTCGGGCAAACATGATTCTAGCCTCCGTATTTATCGAGGGTGTAGCTTTCCTTGCAGTGATTGTTTGTGTTTTGCTTGCTGTTATGTAAGACTTATTGCGCTGCAATTTTCGGGATTGCCGTATTTGCAGCGCTTTTTCTAATCAATCAAAAATTTAGAAGACTATGTTTCTTTTCCCACATTTAGGAACAATAATTTGGGTAACGTTAATCTTTTCAATAGTTTTTTTTGGTTTGTCGAAGTTTGCATGGAAACCTTTGTTAAAAGCCTTAGACGACAGAGAAAGAACCATTGAAGAGTCGCTTAATGCAGCCAAGAATGCTGAATTACAGTTGACAAACCTAGAGAGCGAACAGCAAAAAGTAATTTTAGGAGCACGTCTGGAGAAAGAAAAACTGCAGAAAGAGGGTCTTGATCAGCACGAGAAAATTGTTGCTTCGGCAAAAGAAAGAGCTCAATTTGAGGCCGATAAAATAATTGAAGATGCTCGTAAACAAATGGAGCAAGAGCGCAAATTGGCTATTGAAGAGATGAGAACTCAAATTTCGCAATTATCACTTGAAATTGCGACTAAAGTTATCCGTGCGGATATGCAAGACCAAAAGCGCCACGAAAAAATGGTTGAAGAACTGATCAAAGATGTTGAATTGAACTAACATGGATAGAAATCGGGTTACTGTTCGATATGCTAAAGCTATTATTGATTTAGCTTCTCAGAATGGCATTTTAGATAAGGTTGATCATAATTTAAGGTTGCTGAATGCTGCTTTGAACGATTATCCAGGGTTTCGTGATTTTGTTTTAAAACCGGTAATTCCGAATCATTTAAAAATAAAGAAGATAGAAGAACTCTTTAAGGCAGATCTTGAACAACTCACCATGAGTTTTATTCTTTTAATTTTTAAGAATAATAGGGAACCTTACTTTATTGATATAATCCGGAATGCTATTGACTTGGCGCGTAGGGAGAACAATATTATTACAGCTGAACTTGTTGTAGCTCAAGAGTTAGACGAGGCTTTAGTTGAAAGATTGAAAAGCCAGTTCGAGCAAAGAACCCATTCAACTATAGAGTTGACCACAGAGGTAGATCCCGAACTTATTGGCGGATTTACTTTTACAATAGATGGTGAGCAATATGACGCAAGCATTGCCACCAGCCTAAAATCAATAAAAAAACAACTAGAATTAAAATAGAGCAGGATGGCAAATATCCGACCAGCTGAAATTTCAGCAATTTTAAAGGAGCAATTGGCAGGTTTTGATACCGAAAAGTCGATGCAAGAAGTTGGAACCGTTTTAAGTGTAGGCGACGGTATAGCCCGTATTTATGGCCTTCGAAATGTTGAATCGAACGAGATGATTGAATTCTCGAATGGGGTTACAGGTATTGTGCTTAACCTTGAGGAAGACAATGTTGGTGCGGTTTTATTGGGGCATTCTGAAGGAATCCGCGAAGGCGATGTGGTTAAAAGGAAGAATAGAATCGCTTCAATTATGGTTGGCGAAGGTGTTCTAGGGCGAGTTATCAATACACTTGGACTGCCAATTGACGGGAAAGGCCCCATCGCTGGAGATAAAGTTGAGATGCCTCTTGAACGAAAAGCCCCTGGCGTTATTTTTCGTCAGAAAGTGTCCGAACCTCTGCAAACCGGAATTAAAGCTATCGATGCAATGATTCCAATTGGGCGAGGTCAACGCGAACTTATTATTGGAGACCGACAAACCGGGAAAACCGCAATTGCGATAGATGCCATTATAAACCAGAAAGAAAATTTTGAAAACGGCAACCCTGTTTACTGTATCTATGTTGCTATAGGTCAGAAGAATTCAACGGTTGCAAATATTCAGCATACCCTCGAAAAATATGGTGCAATGGAATATACTACCATTGTTGCGGCATCTGCTGCCGACCCAGCAGCTTTGCAGTTTTATGCACCTTATGCAGGAACCACGATCGGAGAATTTTTCCGAGATACTGGACGGCATGCTCTGATTATTTTTGACGATTTGTCGAAACAAGCGGTATCATATCGCGAAGTTTCGTTGTTACTTCGTCGACCACCAGGCCGCGAAGCTTATCCTGGTGATGTATTTTACCTTCATTCTCGCTTATTGGAACGTGCTGCAAGGATCATTAATTCAAACGAGATTGCTTCGAAAATGAACGATTTGCCCGAATGTCTTGTTGGAAAAGTTAAAGGCGGTGGTTCTCTTACTGCTTTGCCAATTATTGAAACTCAGGCAGGTGATGTTTCGGCCTACATTCCAACAAATGTTATCTCTATTACCGACGGACAAATTTTCCTTGAATCGAACTTGTTCAATGCCGGAATTAGGCCTGCAATTAATGTTGGAATTTCAGTTTCGCGTGTTGGCGGTAATGCTCAAATTAAGGCTATGAAGAAAATAGCTGGAACGTTGAAACTCGATCAGGCTCAGTACCGTGAGCTTGAAGCCTTCTCAAAGTTTGGTTCTGAACTCGATGCTGCTACAAAACGTGTTCTTTCGAAAGGTGCCCATAATACTGAAATTCTGAAGCAAGGGCAATACAAACCAATGAAGGTTGAACATCAAATTGCAATTATTTTTTGTGGAGTTGAAGATTTGTTGGAAAAGATACCTATTAAAGAATTGCATGCTTTTGAAAAAGAATACATTGAATATCTTGAACTTAACCATGCCGATGTGCTTGGGCAAATTAAAGCAGGCAACCTAACCGACGAAGCAAGAACGATTCTGAAAGATGTTGTTGGCGAGTTATCATTAAAATATAGTGAAGATTAATGGCGCAACTTAAAGAGATAAGGAACAGGATTGTATCTGTCAAGAATACAAGACAGGTTACCAGTGCTATGAAAATGGTTTCGGCTTCGAAACTAAAGAAAGCTCAGGACATGATTTTGCAGATTAAACCTTATGAAAGGAAATTGCATGAAATTATTGAGAACCTTAGTCTTGGCGTTGTTGAGTTTAGCTCTGCTTTTTTTTCTGAACCCGCACTTGGATCTGTTTTAGTTGTTGTTATTGGTGGAAATAGAGGGTTGTGTGGTGGATTCAATACAAATGTTGTAAAATACTCAATATTACACTCATTCGACCATTTTGAATACCAGCTTAAGTCAGGAAAGGTAGAGTTTTTTTCTGTCGGAAAGCAAGTTGAAAAGGGATTGAAAAGCAAAGGAATCGAGTCGTTTGGGGAGGCTAACGATTTAATGTTGAACCTCAATGTCGATGAAATTAATGAATTGGCAGATAGGTTAATAGATTTATTTCAACAGGGGAAATTCCAACGTATCGACATTGTTTACAACCGATTTAAAAATGCTGCGGTTCAGGTTTTAACTGCCGAGCAATTCTTGCCTGTTATAAAACCTCCAACGGTAGACAAAGAGTCGATTGTTCTTAGCGATTTTATTTATGAACCGTCGAAGGAAGAAATTCTTGAGTCGATTGTGCCACAGGCTTTGAAGATGCAGCTCCACCGTATTCTACTCGATTCGAATGCCGCTGAGCAGGGAGCCCGAATGACGGCCATGCATCAGGCAACCGAAAATGCCAACGATCTTATAAAAGAGCTCACTACAACCTACAATAATACCCGTCAGTCGGCTATTACAAACGAAATAGTTGAAATTACAGCAGGCGCCGAAGCTTTAAACTAAACATTACTTTGCTTCATCGGCTCCAATGTCGATGAAGCCCGAGTCTTGCCTAAGATTTCTTGGATTTCCATCAATATCAATTTCAAAACTCAGATAGGAAATGCCTTTGTTTATTGCTCTTGATGTGGGTTTTAAATGAAAATTGTCTTTTAGAGGGTCTATAAATTCAGGGTCAACAGTTTCTAGTTT
>CAZRXT010000044.1:10496-12375 GCA_964604035.1 uncultured Prolixibacteraceae bacterium
TTTGTGTCGAAATACACTGCTCCTCCGTTTCCATAAGCCGAGTTGTAGTTCATTGTGCAGTTGTAGAATCTTGTGTGGTAGCCATTTGTTGAGTTACAGTAAATGGCAGCTGCCCCTCCGTTGTTCTTCGCAGTGTTATTCCTTATATTACAGTTGATTATAATTGGTGCGGCACCAAATGAAGCATAGAGTCCGGCACCATCTTGGTCGGCATAGTTCTCTTCTATGGTACAATTAATAATCCGAACCGTTTCGCCTCCTCCAAGTATGTGAATTCCAGCTCCGTATTGTTGGTTTGAACTTCCCCCGGAGGCATTTCCCCCTTTAATTGTCAGTCCGTCAATGCGTACATATTTGCTTGTTGTGATCGATAACACATGCTTTTCACTCTTTTTTCCGTTCAGAATAACCGGATTTGCATTAATGTTACGCTCTTCTAACGACCTCTCATTCCCAACAAACCCTCCAAAAATATAAATTGCTTCTCGTAAATCAACCCTTACAGAAGAGTCGTAAGTTCCTCTTGAAATCCAAAACTGGCTATTGTCTGTGGTGTTGTCAATTGCCCGCTGGAGAGAGGTGTAGGCGTTTTCCCACGAAGAACCGTTCGAATTATTTCCCTCGCGAGATACATAGACAATTTTTGTGGTGTCGGATGGGTAGAACCCATTGATGTGAACAGGCTTCAACTTTTCTGAAGCATCGGGAGCGAGCGGGACTATTGCCGGGCATTCGAAAATTGGTGAAGATGATTCATCGTTTCCAAAGATTGTCCCCCAAATTTTACCTTCAAAATCTTCAAAAATTGTACTTCCACCTCCGTGAGGGATAGATAGATATGGCGCCGAATATGGGCCGGAAAGATTTTTTGAATAAGCAATTATGCAATCATATCGAGAATCTACTGTACGCGAGTGGTCGTTGTCCGACTGTACTATTTTGCTTCCTGGAGTCCAATCGCTCCACCTCGATCCAGAAATAATGTAAGTTCCATTTATCTTCGACAAGGTGATGCCGTGGTTGCCAATCGATTTTCCATTGTTGTCGCACAGGAAACCTGTAAATGAAGTCATGCCGCTCATATCATCCTTCATTTTTGAATATTGTCCATTCCCCCAAATGAAATAGATTGTACTGTCAGTATCAACAAACAGCGATGTATAAGCACCTTTTACAAGTGGTTTATCGCCGCTGATGTCGGAATATGGACCTTCTGGTCTTCCGGTTGTACTTTTCAAAATGCCCGATTGATTTGAATTTGATACTGTGTAAGTTATCCAAAAATTATCGTTGAAATGGTATATTTTAGGCGCAATAATGCCCCGTTGTTTCCATCCGTCAGTTTGGTTTATTTCCTTTTGCCAAGCCTTGCCATCGTTATCAAAAGTCCAAACCATACCATTTGTGCCAATCTGGTTCCAGCTTTTCATGTCTTTCGAAACCCAAACCCTGATTCCATCTTGTACGCCATATCTGTCGCCCGATGTGCCAGTTAAGTAATAACTGTGGTTGGGGCCTTTGCAAATGGAAATGTCGCTTAGTGCATATTCGAAGAGCGGTTCAATAATTGGAAGGGCAGGGTCAATGCTGTCGAGAATGGTTTCTATCTTTCTTGCAATATTTTCCTTCTCGCTTCCATACGCAAATGAAATACAACAAAATAGAAAAAAGACAAGTAAAATTCTGTTCATAATCATGGTTTCGGTCAATCAGTCTGTTTTTCGACTTTTTTTGAATAGGATTATCAAAAATATTAAAATATTTGATTCTGAATAAATTGATTTTCAATCAGTGCCTATAATTTTCAATTTTTGAGCATCAATCGTCAACTTTTTTGTTTTTGTGTTGTCTTAATTTCATGATAACAATTTTAATACTC
>CAZRXT010000045.1:0-2404 GCA_964604035.1 uncultured Prolixibacteraceae bacterium
ACACCAGCTTCTTTCACTGTATCAACCCTATTATTTTCAGAATCGAAATAAGAAACAAGATAATCGACATTTGCTGGGTATGTAGTAATAGTTGCACTATGATTTAACCCATCGTAAGTATAAAATAGGTTCGAAAATGCGACCGAATCAACAGTTGCTAATCTAACCGTTAAACTACCTGTTTGGGGTAAAAATGAATAATTGTTATCACTTCCTCCTGACACCAAGATATCATAATTCCCAGGCAAAAGAGGCCACTCACCTTCTACATAAAAAGTTGGCAATTGCTCAATTACAGTAATCGTTTCTCCATTAACCCAACCCGAATAGGTTGCAGTATATGTTGGTTCAGGAGAACCGAATAGAACGGTGGTGCTGTTGGCGGTAATTGAAAGAGGGGCTTTGCCAATAGTCAGGTTTGCATAATAACTTTCTGATCGGTAACCGGGTTCTGCAATCGTTATTGTTGCAATATAAGTTCCGGCATCAGTTGGATTTGCCACCAAAACACCATCTTTTCGATACGTTACATTGCAATTAACGTCCAACGGATCAGTCACTACGGTTAAATTCTTCACCGTTCCATCGTAGGTATAAAGATTATTGCTCGCAGTGATATCATTCAATATTAACGGATTCACAGTAAGAACACCGTAATCATAACTTAAACTGTAATTCTCATCACTCCCTTCAGAAAGATAAATTGTATAATCGGCAGGATTTGCTGGCCATGATATTGAGACAAAAGCGATAGGTGGAGTTGCCAAATCGGACTCGTCTTCACCACTAACAAAACCGCTATAAGAAACAGTATAAGAAGGCTCTGCAGCTCCGTAATTAACCAACTTATTGTCGGCATAGGCTATAAGCGTTCTTTTATTAATTGTAAGTGTTCCCGAGAAAGGTCCATAACTTTCATATCCCGATTGGGTAATAGTTACAACTACATCGTAGGTTCCCGCATTTGTTGGATTAGATACAAGATTGTTATATTGGTCGTAATAAGTTACATCGTAAGACAAACCGGAAGGAGTTGTTGTAACATTAACATTTTGTGAATTACCATTATAGGTGTAAATATTGTTACTAATATCAACCGAGACTTCTTCAGGTTCAGGAGCTTCACCCGAGCAACATGAGGTACAGGCATGGTATCCAGCGCCAGAAGGAGGAGCACAAGCCGAAGACGCAGGGTATATTGCTGTTATGGCACACTTGTCTTCACTATTCAGTCCTGTTTGGGAATGTATTAACCAATACATCATTGAGTTATACTCGTCAGTAGAGTACGACTCGCCCGATTCTCGAGTATGACCTATCCCCAAACTATGACCAACTTCGTGGGTAACCAAACCCGGGAGCCTCGAGTCGCCTGCAAAAGCGGTATTCAATTTTACATCTGAATCGACAATATCACTTCCCATTGACCAATAAATAGACAATCCTATTACAGAACCACTCCAACCATCAGTTTTCCAGGTAACAGTATTCTGATAATCGGGAGGCCATGTACCACCCCATTCTGTAGAAGATGTTGTACCCATATAATTAACCTGAACATTCGACGTACCAACAGTAGTCCACAACGAAGCTCCACTTGTTACTGAACTTGTGTATGCCGAATAATTATTCCCATTATCAACACCAATAGGGTTAATGTAATAATTGTAAGCACCTCCCGACCATTTCAAGCCTAACAACGTATAAGCCTGCGATTGAAAAGAAAAGCCAAACAACAACACTATAAGGAGTATGATGGATTTTGATAAAGAATTTGCTTGCATAAGAAACGTTTTAGATTAGTTGGCTTTAACTCGGCGTAATTGCTGAATCTCTTTCTTCAAATTCGATTGACTAAGTTTGAGATCAACCGTTCTGTTTTCGTTCGATTTAAGCACCATCGTCTTACCCGACTTTTTATTGCGAATAATTTTGTGTTTTCCCTGATAATAACCGTTAACACGCATAATGTTTGCAGGAACATCAGGTTCGTTCTTCAAGAAAGAATAGTCTATCGCATCCATCTCTCCTTTAGCTGCAACAAGGTAAAGAATAGCTTGTTCGCCGGGTTCAAAAGAGGCCTGACTCGAAACTCCCATCCGAACATCTTTAATAGGATCGTATCCGCCGGGAGTTACAACTGTAATAATATCGCCAACACGACAACTTCCCGAAAAAATCACATCAACCTTAACCTTCGAAAAGGTGTAAATGTACTTATCGTTGTTCACCCACATTGATTTACTCGAAACGACCGTTCCTTGGATAATATTTTCGGAAGAAGAAATGAGCTTCGAATCGGAAATTTGAAGCATTTGGCTAAACCCTGAATTGACCAATAACGATAAGAGTACCAGAAAAACGAATCTTCTCATATATCAAATTTTAACATCCTGTTAATAAA
>CAZRXT010000045.1:2504-12138 GCA_964604035.1 uncultured Prolixibacteraceae bacterium
GACTGCCAAGTTTCTGTTTTATAATAGTTTCTTATCCCGATCAATAAATCTCCTATTTCATTCGTAATAGTGAACCAATATATTGAGGGTAAAAACGGTACAAAAAATATATTTTTGGGGAAATTCTGAGGAGATATTAATTAAAAGATATTTCTTTCGACCAAAAAGATAATCAACAACTTAAAAACATATCATAAATGAAAGCATACGTTTTCCCTGGTCAAGGAGCTCAATACACAGGAATGGGCCAAGATTTATACAACAATTCGCCCGTTGCACGCGAGCTTTTCGAAAAAGCAAACGAGATACTTGGTTTTGAAATCACAAAAATCATGTTCGAAGGCTCAGCCGACGAACTGAAACAGACAAAAGTAACCCAACCTGCTATTTTCTTGCATTCGGTAATTCTATCGAAAGTGCTTGGCGATAAGTTCCAACCTGAAATGACTGCAGGCCATTCGCTTGGTGAATTTTCGGCATTAGTTGCCGCAGGTGCATTATCGTTCGAAGACGGGCTGAAACTGGTTTCGAAACGGGCACAAGCAATGCAAAAAGCATGTGAAGCACAACCATCGACAATGGCTGCAATTGTTGGTATGGCCGACGAAATAGTAGAACAAGTATGCGCCGAAGTTGATGGCATTGTGGTAGCTGCTAATTACAATTGTCCTGGCCAGCTGGTTATTTCGGGTGCTGTTGACGCTGTGAACCAAGCTTGCGAACTTTTGAAAGCTAAAGGAGCCAAACGCGCGTTGATTCTTCCTGTTGGCGGAGCTTTCCACTCGCCATTAATGGAACCTGCCCGCGAAGAACTTGCCGCAGCAATTGAAGCAACAAACATTCACAAGCCAATTTGCCCTGTTTTTCAGAATGTAGATGCAAAACCTCAAACCGACCCTCAACTAATTAAACAGAACCTGATTGCACAGCTAACAGGCCCTGTACGGTGGACTCAAACAGTAAAAAACATGGTCGCTGAGGGCGCAACTTCTTTCACAGAACTCGGCCCTGGCAAAGTTCTACAAGGATTGGTTAGTAAAGTCGACAATAGTGTTGAAACCTGTGGTTACGACAAATATCCAGCAGAATAAACTACAATTTAAATAAAACAGAAGAGGTTGTCTCCACTAAAGGAACAACCTCTTTTTTTTGCATAAACCAACAAAAAAATGTTACACTTTTCTGAAGAAACATTCTCTCCCCTGTTTCCTTTACTTGATTAACAATTTTTCGCTTTCCTGCTTTTTACTAAGAGACTCGGAGCGACTATACTCCAACAAATAATTAACAGCCTCTTCTTCGGTGGAAAAAGCACGGACATCGCGCTTGGATAATTTTAAAAATCCATTGTAAAAAATCATCATTAAACCACTCAACCCAACAACTGCAGATGCTTTAACATACGGTTCGTTCATTCTGGCATAATCTGAAATGGCAGTATAAACCTCTGTATTGAAATACATATTAGAAAGGTTTGTGAGGGTAAAAATTGACTTAGGAGGTCTGATTGAAATTGATTTCTTTGCTAAACTTATTAAATCCAAAACCTCCTCCTTCGTTTTCATATTAGAAAAGTCGACATAAAGAATTGGAATGCCTTCTCTACTAATGAATTGTGGCTCTCTCATAACTTAATTGGTTTTAATGTGGATATACAAATTACAAAAAAAAGATATTCAAATCTTTCATTATATAACAGTATAAATTTATCAATTATGTAATTATTAGGCATTTACATAAATTCCTAGTTTGATCGAAGAAATACAAACAACACTTATCTCATTATATTTCTGATACTTATGAATTTGACGGAATTTTTCATGATCGATGTTTTCTAAGAATAAGGGGTTCAAGAAAATTGAAAATCAAAATTGATAAATACGAAAATATATTTAAGAACATATCCGCAGCCTCGTAATAGTCGAGTAATGAGGACTAAAGATCAAACAAGATCAAAAATTAAGTTCTATTTATTTCAATGTTAGGCAATCTTAATTTAATATACTTAACCACGTTTATCGGCTATTGTAGCATTTACTGCTTATTCATTTCAATACATTTACAATACATTGTTGAATTATTGATTACTAATACATTACCGTTTATTTTCTATTTCTATAATATTTCAATAATTGATTTCCAAAGATTTAATTACTTTTGTAACAAATATCTGCTCACATACTTCTGAAATACCAAATTTCAAAAAGTCTCCAGCTGATTTTTCGAATAATCATTAAAATATAAAATACACATGGGTAGATCGCAAGAAACATTTAACAAAAAAGAAGTTAGAAAGAATAAGGAAAAGAAAAGAAAAGATAAAGAGAAGAAAAAATCTGAAAGAGTAAGCGTTGATGGCAACAACTTAGACAATATGATTGCCTATGTTGATGAAAATGGCATGATTACCGATACTCCACCAGATCCAACAAGAAAAACAAAAATCAGTTTAGACGATATTGAAATCAGTATTCCAAAAACTGACAAAGAACCTGCCGATTTCACAAAAAGAGGAATTGTTACATTCTTCAACGAATCGAAAGGATATGGTTTTATTAAAGAGTCAGGAACAAACCGAAATATATTTGTTCATGCAAATGGCCTCACCGAATCGATCAAAGAAAACAACAAAGTAATTTTTGAAGTTGAAAAGGGGCCAAAAGGTTTTAATGCAATTCATGTTAAAATTGACAGAGAGTAATCTCTTTCAAATCTCAAGTTGCATATTGCCAATTAATTTACAACTACGACAGTACACTTAACATTAATGCGTGTACTTCCAACATTGAATAATTACAAGAAATTACTATAAAGCAAATGCCTTCAGCAACAGTTGAAGGCATTTTTATTTTAGAGAAGTTTTAGAATTCTAAACAAAGAAACACGAAGAAGATTCCTCGCAGAAAATACATTATTATTCCTTTTGCTTTTTCAGAATACACACTAAATCAAACAATTCCCAATCAATTATATCGTTAAACTCTTTTTTCGAAGGAGTAATCAAATAAGATGCTTTACCTTCGTCAAGAGTTTTTACATCAACAACGCGTTTTAAAGTTTCAATTGAACGTTGATCGGGGTTAAGCATGTAAATAGCAAGTTTATCTTCATAAAAACTAGCCATGAAAACAGTGAAATATATAGAATCGCTAAGACTTACAAAATAGAAATCTTTATAAAATTTAACCAAAGCCTGATCTTTGCCGGGCATTTGAGAAGTAAGTTTAAAACTCTGATTATTAATACAAATTGAATCATTAGCAACTTTCACATCTAAAATTGAATCGGAATAAGAACCTTGGATTTCTTTATCGAAAGCTTTCACAATTTTTCCGTTCGCCGGTTGTGGCGACGAAAAATAGACCTGACCACACGATGTAGTTAAAACCAACAACATCAACAAAAAAAATAAATTTCTAATCATAATTGTAAGCTATTGAGTTATTAAAACCTCGCGTTTATGTCCGTCCATAAAAATAGTTACAGGTTTCGGAAACCGAACATGTTTAATGAATTTTGTATGACTAACAACCGGAAGTTTTTTAAGAATATCGAGATTGATAAATGCCTCGTTTGAATTATATGGCACCGAAAAATAGCCAACATTCATAGAGGTAACATTATGAAAAAAGTGTGATCCAAGAGAAGCATCGAGAGGAAAATCTTCGAGCCCCATCTCTACAATTATCTTTGCATTAGATATTTGCGACCAAACAACCGGAATTCCAGTAAACGGATCGCGAGTACCCCAACGCCCCGGGCCAATAAGAATATACTCTTTCCCTTCACCAACAAGTTGCTCGTTAATTTTGCCTAGCTGCTCGGCCATTTCGTTGGTTTGTGTCCGATCAAAGGCGGCAATGTCAACATAAATAACATCGCGAATGGTGTCGATTTTGCCATTTCCCATCCCCTTTGTGGCATACATCAACGCTTGATCCTTGTCGAAATCTTCTATCTTAACATCCAACATGTCATCTTTTCTAATCAATGGCTTAATTTGCAGAAGATATAGCGTAGGCAATTTGTTCACTGGCGACTTCTCCAAATCAACAGCATACTCCAGTTCAACCGGAGTCCCCATTGCCTCTTTGAAAATACTGAGCAACAAGCTTAACGAATCAGCAAGAGGAATTGTATTGTATTTCAGAATATTGGCAAAATCAATCACTCGGGCACCTTTTATGTCTAAAGTCGGAACAAGACAATCGTTTTCATAATCGTAAGTCGAAGCACAAAAGTCGAGAGTTCCATCTTTTTCAGCTTCTTTAATCTTGAATTTTTGGATGGTTGCCATCTCTCCATCTGCCTGAAGATCAAAATCGGGGCACAACATATCGAGTGCATAAAACTGGTTTTGAGAGTCGCGCATAAGGTCTTTCACCGAAGTCGGGTTGATTTTTGGGAACCGCGGACAGAAACGATAAGCTTTCTCACCTCCAACAACATACATCCCCAATCCAACACCGGCAACCGAAAAACCATCTGTTGGTTCCATGTACGAAACTGGGTAATAATTAAATGAATGAGCAACACCGCTGATGTGTGGATAATATTTTCCATTATACTCGTGGCCAACAACTTCCTGAATAATTACAGCCATCTTTTCTTCTTCGATTTTGTAATTTACCGCGGTGAAGTATGAACGTGCAGTATTCGCAAAAGTAGATGCATAAACTAACTTGATGGCAGTTTTTAGCTGCTCCAACCTAACGTTTATATCGGGATGATTGTTTGGCAATAAAAAAGTACTGTAAACCCCGGCAAAAGGCTGAAGCAATGAATCTTCGAACAGTCCGGAGGAACGAACAGCCAACGGTTTACGCATAATGACAAGGTACTGAAACAGTTTCTCGTTCAGAGTTTCGCTCAGTTTTCCTTTAATAAAAAGCTCGTTAATATTATCGTAATTGTGATCAACAATCACTTTATTATAGAGGTTGTTGGCTTCCACAAAAGAGTCGAATTCTAATGCTCCAATAATTGCAGTAGCTGGTATTCTGATATTTATTTCAGGAATAATCTTCTTAAAATCAATATTTTCGATAAAGTTTGAGATAAAAGCCAGTCCCCTCCCCTTTCCTCCCAGCGACCCTTTACTTAGCCTTATGATGTAACGGTTCCCGGCAACAAGTGTTGAATCGAAATTTACAATCCGACCTCGAAGTTGCTGCATTTTAACTTTTTCAAAAACACTGAGAATAAATTCCCGCAGATCTTGCTTCTGCTCAAATTCATCAACCTGCTTAACTTTGAGTAAGTCGGCCATATATATTTCACCTCTGGCCATCAACCAAGTCGAAAACGCATCTTGCCGGCCGTGGAAAAGAATCGATTCGATAGGAACTTTCTTCATCAGCTCCTGAAATTCGTGCAACGAATGTGCAGTCGCCACCTTTTCCCCATCGGGCATTTTAAACTCAAAGTTTCCAAAGCCAAGCTTATTGAAAATGAAATCTTTTATGTCTTTCGAAAGGCTATCTGAGTTTTTATTAATGAAATCGGCACCAATCTCTTTTGCTTTCAATGCATTTTGAGCATCGTGCGACTGCAATAAAAGAGGAATCTGAAATTCGAGGTTTGCTTTTATGTAATTGAGCAACTCAACACCCGAATTACTATCATCAACACCATTGTGCGAAAATTTCACATCGCTTATTACACAAAGCAGATTATCCTTGTAAAGGTTAAACAACTCAATTGCATCTTCATAATTACTGACCAACAATATTTTAGGCCTTGCCCGCATCTTTAGTATCACATGCAATTCATCTGTTGAATCGTCGGAAACAAGGTTTTGGGTTTGCAGCATTATGTTTGAATAGAGCAACGGCAAATAACGCGAGTAATATTTCACAGAATCTTCAACAAGCAAAATAATACGCACATTTCCAACCTGAATATCTTTAGCCACATTCTTCTTATCCTCAATGTATTTGATCATTGCAAGGAAAATTGAAGTGTTTCCATTCCAAACAAATACCCTATCGATGAAGATCAACTCGTTGGCAACTCGTGCAAAATAAGCAAGGTCGTAATTATTGTTTACAAGAAGCAAAATAGGAAGGCGGGGTTTACTCTCAAAAATTAAACGTGCAGATTCAATCGGCGCCACACGATCGACTCCAGCCATAATTATAACCAGATCGAAATGTTTCGAGTTAATTATTGAAAGAGCTTCAGTTGCATTTGTAACACTAGTAAACCTTGGTGCAGAATAAAGATTTAACTGTAGATATTCACCAAAAATCTTATCAGAGAACTGACCTTCGCGCACAATGGAATAAGCATCGTATTTTGTGGCAATCAACAAGATTTCTTTCACTTTGGCCGGCATCAATTCCTGAAAGATATCGCGGTCGTTTTTCCTTTTTTCGTAAATCGCCGATAACGAAATATTATTGAAATCAATCATTTAGCTAAATTAAATATGCATGCACTAAATTTACTAAAATATTACGGCACAAAGCTCACTGCAAAAACAAAAAAAGCCGGAAATAATCCGGCTTCTTATCATTCAAAATTAGTATCCAAAATTTATGTTACAGCAAAATCTAAACCTTAGTTTTAATGTTTCGATAAATAATCGGCAACACCTGCTGAAGAAGCATTCATTGCATCCTCGCCTGGTTTCCAGTTTGCAGGGCAAACTTCGCCATACTCTTCAAAGTGTTGAAGTGCATCAACCATACGAATAGCATCATCAACATTACGTCCAAGAGGAAGGTCGTTGATCAATTCGTGACGAACATTACCAGCTTTATCGATAAGGAACAATCCACGAAAAGCAACCGGAGCGCCTTTAAACGAGACATTATCGTCGATATCGTACTCATAATCACCAGCAAGAACGCCATAATTCATTGAAATTGTTTTAGAAAAATCGGCAACCAACGGGAATTTCACACCTTTAATGCCACCATTTTTCTTCTCGGTATTTAACCATGCCCAATGCGAGAACTCAGAATCGACAGAGCAACCAACTACCGCAACATTGCGTTTTTCAAACTCATCTAATTTTGCCTGAAAAGCAAGGATCTCGGTTGGACATACAAACGTAAAATCCATTGGATAAAAGAAGAACACAACATATTTGTTCCCAACATACTGATCGAGCGAGAAACCATCAACAATGTCGTTTCCGTTAACAACTGCTTTTTCACTAAACGAAGGGGCTTTTTTTCCTACTAAACTCATATTCTTAAATTTTAATTGTTTCAACTTGTAAATTGTAATGATTACAAATTAAAGTATAATTGTTTAAAATTCCAAAACAAAAGACAATTTTATCCCATAAATTTTAAATTTATTATATTTTTCTGATTTTAAGTGAAATAAAATAAAGACATCAGCTAGATTTAGATTGTATAATTAGTCTTGTAATAAGATTTTTATATATTTGTAATCATTACAATTAAAATATGGAGAAGATTAAAGAATACTTATCGAAGCACGGAATTAAACCATCGGAACAAAGACTGTTGATTTACGATTATTTGCACAAGCACCACAATCATCCAACCGCCGATAATATTTACATGGCGTTAACTCCCAACAACAAGACATTATCGAAAACGACGGTTTATAACACTCTCAAATTGTTCGTTTCGAAGGGAGTAGCAACAATTGTAAACATCGAAGACAATGAAGTAAGATACGATGCAGACACATCAATTCACGGACATTTTAAATGCAAAAACTGCGGGGGATTATTCGACTTTACTGTGGTTAACGAGATACAAACCAAAGGTCTCGACGACTTTCAAATAGATGAATACCACATAAATTTAAAAGGGTACTGCAAAGTATGTAAGCCATAAACTATCTGAATTGAAATAAAAAGATCAACGTTATTTTAAATCATACTTTTTCGAGACTTTCAATAAAATTTTATCTGACTCAGAGTTAATCTCATCAATCAGAGACAAAAAATCACGATTTGTAATGACTCTCTTTTGATAATCAGCAAAATAATGCTCAGAACGAAGTCTGAAATTTAGCTTCAGATTAAGAGTATAAAAATCATCGAAACTAAGATCGGGATCGGTAAGCTTAGGTAACTGTAAAACACATTTTTCGCCAGAAAAACTCGAGAACTCAGGAACAATAAGAGGCGTAGCACAAGAGTAGCTCGAATAGATTCTCTTCAACATAACATTTGCCTGAGGGATTTTATAATCGCGGGTCCACCATTTATCAAGCACCTTTTCCATTGCCTCGTAGGTTTGAGAAATACTATCGACCCTTTCTAATTCAAAAAGTTTTTCATCAAGCAGCTTAGTCATTGCTTCTTCAAAAGGCAAATTACTCTTAAGCGCTTCAATTCCCAATGTTACACCTAAAAGATTAGAGTAATCATCTTCGACCGAAAAACTAGAATAACGTTCAGGCACAAAAGGAATTGTATAGGCACCAACCCAAGTTGCAATTTCGTGCCAAACCGACAAATCGTAGGCAATACGGCCGGCAAGTATTTTTGAGTTATCAGAAGAAAGGTCTTTCGGAATATTCAACACCAGATTTTTAGAACCACCTTCATTTCCAAGCTTTATTTCAAAATTCGAAACTCCTTTATGCGTATCGATAATATGAAATAAGAAAGCAGTCCAATCAGCCTGATCTCGCAAATGCGCCAAGTCAATAAAACCGCCTTTACGTGTATAGATAATGCCATTCCCTTCTTCCTTACCCCCCAAATACCTATGTCTGCCAACATTCTCGATACTGGTAATCTCAGTCAACTTAAAATAAGGAACTCCTAATATTCCCACATCACTACCAAATGAGCAACAAGTTCGGATAATTCGAGGAGGGATCGAATGCCGTTTTACAAAATCAACACCTAGCGGATAACAACGGACTGTTCCTGCAAAAAAGAAAAATAAAAGGATAAATAAACAAGTTCTCAAATTCATAACCATACAACAATTATCTTATTTGCAAAAATCTGGCATCAGCAAAACAAACGGACTAAAATAGCTTTTATCAACCAGAGCAAAAAGTTAAGATCTGCTAAAAAAATGTTATTCAACAAATAAAAATTAAACAATTGTATCTGAATTCATTAAAAGAAAGAGGGCAAAACGTACGCTCTGCCCTCTTTCTTTTCTATTTGAATAAAAATTAAACTTCCCAGGTATTACCGCTACGAAGCAATTCGTCGACACAAGTAACTTTTCTTCTTGCCTGAACATCTTTGATTTGGCTCTCCATTTCCTGATCATAAACCGGCGCTTTAACCGACCTGATAACACCGAATGCCACAGGAAAATTAGGTAATGCCATGTTTATCAAAGCTGAATGCAGATAAGACTCTTCATCTTCGGCATCATGAACCAGAACATCGTCAATAGTATATCCGTCTTGACCTATAGTTACTGCTTTCAATTTTCCTTTTTCAGATACAATGCCTTTATCCCTATTTACGCCAAAAATCATTTTTTCGCCATGTTTAAGATAGAGCTGGTGATCTTCACGGTTTTCAACCTTTGTAATTTGTTCGTGAATTCCACTGTTGAAAATCACACAGTTTTGAAGGACTTCAACCACCGATGTACCTTCGTGTTTTGCAGCCTCGGTAAAAATTTCCTGGCTCATTTTCATATTTCCATCAATAGAACGGGCAAAGAAAGTT
>CAZRXT010000046.1:0-11941 GCA_964604035.1 uncultured Prolixibacteraceae bacterium
ACCGGGAACGACATCCGACCTGACGGAAAGGCAGTCGGCAACACCGGAATTGACTTCCTTGATAGCGGAAACGACTTCCCCTGTAGCGGAATCGTTATCCCTCATCCCGGAATCAGCATCCCTGATAGCGGAAACGAACTCCACAACTGCGGAATTGAGTCTTGATCAAACGGAATTGATTATGGAATGATTTTTTCCTCTTTATCGATGTAAGTTTCAGTTTTCTTATGTTTATTTTTGAATAAATTTGATGCCTATGCTAATAGGGAATATAAAATATCAGGAACGATGATCAAGGCAACCGAGAGCGGGATTATTCCAGGAATTGTAAAATATTTTCAGGAACGACGAAATTTTGTTTTTATAGTTGTTCCGCTGATGCTTTTCGTTTTGATGCTTTTCAGGGTAGCCGAAATCCACTCTTATTTTCAGGGTTGGTACGATCCTGTTTATGCTTACTTAACTAACGGATTGACTTTTGCCCTCGGTTCGAACGATATCGGGCACACCGATCACCCCGGCACCCCGCTGCAATTGTTTATTGCACTGCTTATTAGAATGGTCGGTTGGATTCGCGGAGCAAATGATCTGGCAACCGATGTGCTGACCTATCCCGAAAGCTACATCAGGATTGTTACGATCGCATTGATTACGATTAATTGCACAATGCTTTGGATGCTCGGCATTTTTGCACATAAAAAACTGCAAAACAGAAATATGGCTGTTGTTCTGCAATTGCTGCCACTTTTATCGTTTCAGTTGTTCAATTTCATGGCCGTGATCAATTGCGAATCGGTTATTTCGCTTTCATCTTTTGCCATTGCAGCCTGTATAATTTTTTACGACAGGAGGGAAGAAGTCCGTATGAAGTTTCTGGTCGTTCTCGCAATTTTATCGGCCCTTTCGGTGGCAACAAAAATATCATCGCTTTCCATACTCATTGTTCCTTTCTTCTTTTTCGAAAAGATCAAATCAAAAACCATTTACCTGTTTCTGTCGCTGCTGTTTATCTTTCTTTTCATTTTCCCGGTGATGGATAAACTGGGAAACTTTACCGGATTTCTTGGAAAATTGGCCACGCACACCGGCCAATATGGTTCGGGCGAACAGAAGATTTTCGATGCGACCATCTTTTTTCAGTCGTTTCGGATGATGGTGCTGAAAGAATTGCCTTTTACGCTGCACCTTTTGCTGTTGCCGGTTGGATGGCTCGTGATTGTGAAACGAAAAATTACCGGATCACTCAGACGATTGTATCTTGGCATTACTCTGGCAACTGTTTTTCAGGTGATTATCGTTGCCCGACATTATGGATTTCATTACCTGATGCCGGTATTCGCATTGTTTATGCCGCTGCACGGATATTTCTGGCTACAATTTTTCAGGGATAAAATTGCAACCGTTCCTTCACGAACCGTTTCCCTGATTGTGATCATACTTGTAACAGGTATTTTTGCACGATTGATTATCAGTAATAACTTTGAAAAAGGGATCACTAATTCGGTTGAAAAAACTTCGCAATTGGTGAAATCTGAATTGAAAGGAAAGTATATTGTTCTCTCTGATTTCAACAATGGCGCGGCATTTATCGAACCTGCGCTGAAATTCGGATACAGTTATTCTGGCAATAGCATGAAAAAGCGATACGTAGAGATATTGGCTTCAGTTTATCCCGAAAATTATCTTTGGAACATTCGTGACGGTTTTACCAACTGGACCGGTAGCTATCTTTCTACAGATATTTTTTCGATGAACGACTCTATATACATTTATGCCAATACCGGAAATTGTGAGATTTCGATGCTGAAAATTTCAGAAATGATTGAGCTGGCAGGAATTTCAGGATTTGTGAACGTGAAACACGTGTATCAAAACGAAAAAAGGGGAGAGGTAATTGACTTGGCTATTATTGATACGGCGATGATCCGGAAGCACAGTCAGCCAACGTTGATCATTGAGACCTCGATGGAAGAACTGTCTGATGATGGCGAGTTGATTAAATCGAATCAGGAAGCATATTCCTTATGGGGAGGGGTGCTTCAAACCGATAGGATTGCCCGCAGCGGAAATTCGTCCATCTTGCTCACCGCTGCGAATCAGTTCGGACTCAATGTTTCTGTTCCGGTTTCAAAGGGCAAACGGTTCAAGGTTGAGTTCTGGCAACGAAGTTCCGATCAGAAACAAGCACTGGTGGTGGCTTCGACAAAGCAAAGTGATTTTTTTTACAAAACATCGTTTCAGGGCGTGAACAATTCAGGCGAATGGACCTGTAGCGAGCTAAATTTGTTCCTTCCTGAAAATTATCCGGATGCCAATCTCCAGTTCTATCTTTGGAGTCCGACATCTGATTCCGTTTGGGTTGATGATTTTAGGGTGATGGTGTTCGAGTAAGCTATTATTCTCCTCTCTCGTTTTTTAACGAGAGAGAAGTTTCAGGCTTACCTCGATAAGAACTTTCTTTAGTTAATTCAATCATTCTGTACATATTCTGAGGTTTAGACTGATTGGCAGCTTTTGCCCCCGGGCGAAAACCTCAACCAAGCTCTTGGCAAAGCTTCGCTCAAGGGCGAACATCTGCCTTGCTTTTTGACAAACTTTCGCCCTCGGGCGAACATTCCCCCAATGTGTCGTTTAGACTTTCGCCCTCGGGCGAACGAGTGCCTTGTCCTCAGGGAGGCTTTCGCCCTCATGCGAAAGGTCGCCTTTAGCTTTGGCTGACTTTCGCCCGGTGCGGAACAACAAAGCAACCAACCATTTTATTATTCGCTCGGCGGCTAACCATTTAACCGGTACTCGTTTTTAACGAGAGTAACATAGCAAGTTTGTAAAACGTTAATTGAAAGAATTTACCTTTTAAGTTCAGCCAAATCAAAGATCGGCGTAGCCAAACTATGCATCTTTTGGGAGATGAGGACTTCTAGGTTGCAGAGGACTGACTTTCTCTTAACAGACAGCTTAAAACACCATCTTCAAAAACAGGGTGGGTGAGAATGGAACCGCGTTGGAGTAGATTGTAATGTCGCCATATTCGGGCGAAATTTTAATTCGTTTCAGGTTATCGAGCTTCAGGTTTTGGGTGTCGAAAACGTTGATGACCGATACCCCGGTTTCACAATTCAGCTTCTTCTTGATCGAAAACTTATAGGTTATGGCTGCATCTAAACGGCTGTAGTAAATATCGTCGACTTCGTCGGCAAACTTCTCTTTCAGCAGTTGCAGTCCCGAGCCATAAACGTAGTTGGCCGACAAGTAGAATTTCCGGATGTTGAAAAGAGCTGCAACTTTGAGTTCGTGCCGCTGATCGTGCGGAGCAAGAACATATTCGCCCAACAACTGGCCGCTGTTGGCAAGTCTCTCTTGGGCTTTGCTTAGTGTGTACGAGGCCCAAACCGAATGCCTGCCAAAATCTTTCTTCAGATATAAATCAATCCCAAACGAACGTGCATCGCCATAGTAGGGCGTGAAAAACATTATTTTCTTTCCGCCGGGCAACTGTTTCGATTCGAAAATGCGGCGCGAGATATTGTCGGTTGTTTTATAGAAGCCTTCTATGTCGAAGGTGAAATCGTTTTTGAAATAGTTGGCTCCCACTACAAAATGCGAAGCTTTCAGTGCCGGTTTATTGGTTGCGGTAACCCACAAATAAGAGAAGTTGTTGTTCTCGTCAACACTTGCCGACTTGTACACAAATTGGTTGTAAATGCCCCACGACGCATTCACCTTGAAGTTATTGGTTAGTTTATACGAGGCCGATAACCGAGGTTCAAACAACAATTTATTTTGGGTTAAAAGATAGTTTGCCCGCATTCCGCCTTTTAGCTCAAGCTTTTTTCCTACCGGAAGGTTATCTTGAAGATAGAAGACCATTCGGGAGTTGCTGAATTCATTTGTTGTATCAATTCTCATCGATCCAAAAATGGTGCTTACATTCGAAATCGATGCTTCGTTGTGATAATACCCTGCACCAAACTCCAGGTAATGGCCATTAAGAAAGTTGGTTACATTTTCATTCCGTATCGAATTCTCAAGAACAGTGTTGTTCGTCCCATTCAAATCGTTATTGTATTTTATGCCTGTATTAACGTTTTCTGTCGCAATCGAGTCGGTAATATTTTTCGAGAAATTGGAGTGTGAGGCAATTATCGACGATGTGTTGCCATTCTTCCATGTATGGCCATAATAAAGTGTACCACCTCGTTGTTTGTTGTATTCTTTGTCGTAAATGGTGATGTTGAAAGGGATGTCGAATTGATTGTTGTTCTTTTTAGTCACCTCGGTTTCGGCTGCTAAAACAAAATTATCGGCTGCCCTATACAAGCTCAAATAGAAGTTGTTGTTTTGCCCCAGATTTAGAGTGTATTTTAAATTGAAATCGCGGAATGAGTAGTCATCGGGGTAAACATCTACATCGAAATCGAACCGTTTGAGCAAATTTGCTTTGTTAACGCTTTTCAGTACAGGCTTGGTTGGCGCATAAATATTGAACTTGGCATTCTTATAAAGGTCGTAGTATGTTTGGCGGTAAGCAACCATCAGCGATGAGACTTTAAAAAGTGGGATTTCGGCCATCGCATTAATTGTAGTTTGATTAATGTTGAGGCTCAACGATGGTTTTTTTAGGTTGCCATTTTTGCCCGATATATTTACCAGCCCACCAACTCTGTTGCCATATTTTGCTTCGTAGCCGCCTTTATAAATTTCGATATTTTTCACCAGAAAAGGGTTGACAATACTGATGTTGTCGTTGTAGTTTTTGAGTCCGAAAAGAGTAAATTCATCGAAAGTGACCAGGCTTTCGCCTTCGTAACTTCCCCAAATGAGCAGGTCGGTCGATTGTTCGCCCGAAGCCAGAACGCCCGGCATGAGCCTTATCAGGTTAAACACCGAATTGTCGCCCTGCCCTGGAATATAACGCGAGATGTTGTGGTTGAGCTTTATTTTCCCTGGTTTTTCACCTATCAAAGTTGCCTTTTCGATAATATTATCGCGAACGGTTACCTCCGAAATACTTTCGGAATAGGGTATTAGTTTGAATTTTTGGTTAATCCCTGCAAACAGCGTTGTGTCGCAGATGTAATATCCCAAATGCGATATCCGCACATGGAACGAACTATCGGCCGAAGCGGTGTAGTTAAAGCTTCCCATTACATCGGAAACCATTGGGTGGTTGTTGATAAGGATGTGCGAAAACGGGAGCGGTTCGTAAGAGCCAGCCTCAACAATTTGCCCGGCTATTTGCGCAAGGGTTTTTCGTTTTTCAACAACCTGATCGATTTTTACGGGGATAATAATGAAAACGTCGCCCGATTTTCGAACCTCAAAGGGTAAGCCTTTAAGAAGGTAGGTCAACGCATTGTCTTTCGACTGAAAAGATTTTGATACCGTTATTTTATGTTGAGAAAGTTGATTGTCGCTGTACGAAAACTGGAACTGGTACTGATCGCGCAACATAACAAGCACATCGCTTAGTGGTTTGTCCCTAACATCAATTTTGATTGAACCTGATTGAGAGAAACCGACTAAACAACAAAAGAGAAACGCAATTATTATCAGTACTTTCCTGATCATTCATTCGTAGGAATTATGTAGTATACATTTGTTGATTTGTTGACAAACTTGTATCCCAAAGCGGGGCAAATATAACCCAAAATATCCTCAACATTCTGGTCTTTTGTGAAATTGCCAGTGTACAGAACATAACTATCAATGTTGGCAAGAATGGTAACGCCATATTGCCTTTCAATTTCTTTGAAAACATTGCGTATTGGTGTGGCTGTGAACATGAAAAGATTGTTTCTCCACGATATTTCGGGCAAAGCATCAATGTCTTCAAAAACATCAATAGTGCCATTTTTCTGAATTGAAGCTTTATTGTTGGGGAGCAGCACAACTTCGTGTTTCGATTTTGAAGTTACTTTAACACTCCCGGTTAGGCAGATGACGCGATAAACTTCATCGCGAGAAAAAATGTTGAAACTGGTTCCCAGTACCTTTGTTGTTCCTAATTTGGAAATGACGGTGAATTTTTTTCCTTTTTCGACTTCAAAATAACCTTCGCCTTCAAACTTTACTTCGCGGTTAAAGCGCCACCAGTAAGGATGGAATTCGACAGAAGATTGGGCGTTGAGGTTAATGGTTGATTTGTCGGGGAGTTGAACAAGCAAATGTGTTCCGGTTCCGGTTTGAATATCTTTGGTGTAGAACCGCATAAAACTTACAAGTCCAACTAACAGAACAATGCTGGCAGCAACTAGCCATTTCGCAAAATCAAGGTTAACAGTTGACTTTCGAACGGGCTTTGCAGCTAAGGCCGATTCCATTTCAGCCCACACATCGTCTTGGCTTTTCGACCAAACGAATGTTCCGCCCGAGAAGAATTTTTTGCTTTGCTCGTTGGCCGATGAAATGATTGTATGTTTTTTATCTTGTTTCACTTGTCAATTAAATTTTTACCGGAACAACTTTAGTTTTGAAGTTACAATTAGCAGAACCATGTTTACTTGGTCTTTCAAATTGGTTCGCAGATGTTCGAGAGCCAGGTTCATTCGCTTCTCAATTGCTTTGACACTCAACCCTAACTGATCTGCTATCTCTTTATATTTTAATTCGTCGACACGGCTCATCAAAAAGACGGTTCGTTGTTTTTCCGGCATTGTTTTTAAAGATTTATCATAGGCATTCTTCAATTCTTTATAGTTTACTTCGTCTTCGGGTGACAAATCATGTTCGGCAGGTTGAAAATTTTTGAAGAAATTGAAAGCGACTTTTTCTTTTCGATAGCTTGAGACAAAAAAGTCGTTGGCAATTTTGAAAAGCAGGCCTTTTGTTGTTTTTGGGTCGATAATAAATTGCTTTTCCCAAACACGCATAAAGGTTTCCTGTGCTATATCGGTAGCCAGCTCCTCATCTCCCGACCGATAGAAAATATATTTTCTAACATCGTTGAAGTATGTGTCAAATAGGGTTTTAAATTCCTTCTGAGTCAATGTTATTATTTTTTGCTTTCATCAAAGTTAGGCCAAATTCAAAACGTTGAAATTCTTTTCCCGAAGAATTTTTTCTTTTTTAAATAAACAAATTTTCAATCTGACACATAATTGGTTGTGATGGTTTTCTGAATATTTTCGACACTTACTTCTCAATATTTGAATGAACTTTTTTTGTATTAAAGGAGAGCCAAGGGATTGGCTCTCCTCTTCAAAAGGGACACTAAAATCAATATGAAAAAAACGCAAAATCAATTTATATAACTAATTCTTACCTTTCGAGCGCTTGTGGCCATTGTTGCTATTGTTGGCAGTTGGTTTATCTCCGCTCAAATCAATCTCTACGGTTTCGCCATCCGATGTTGTTAATGTGGCAACTCCATCGCATTCGCCATCGCCATAATTGAGTTCGGCAAGCATTGTTCCATTCTGAATGTATTGAACAACGCCTTGAACGTAATCTTTGCAGCTATCGTTCTTTAGCAGCGGAACTGTAATAATTTTCGAAAAACTCTCTCCGGCCGAAGTTGTTGTTTCAACTTTCCCGGTAACCTGAATTTCATCGTCGTCGTGTTCAAGTGGGGTATCGATGCCCGCCAGCCATTCGCGAACTTTTTCCGAGGTGCGTGTAATTGTTGTTCCATCGGGAAGAGTAAACACCAATGTTCCAGAGATCGTTACAATCCGTGTAGCATCATTGTCGCCGGTAAAAAGGTGAGTCATTGTTCCTGCTACACCAACCGAGTCGACAGTAAAATCGTTGTATGTAACTGTTCGTTTGGCGCCATCGGTATTTTTATCACCCGTAATTTCGATTATAATTATGCCGCTCAGCACTTTCCCATTTTTAAGTTCGGTACTGTCGCCATAGTCGAGTGTAATTGTTACAGGGTAGCCCGTTTCTGCTGTGTCTATAGCAACATCGGGGCAGTTGCCCAAATTGTAGTGCCGAAGTTTCTTTGCATTGATAAGGCCATTGTGCCGGCCTGTCAAATGTGAAATTTCCCTAAGGATTTTTTCAGAATAGGTGAAGAATTCCGCTTCATAATCAGCTTCTTCACAAACGCTCTCAACCAAAATATCACTCGTCGCAATTTCTGTCGATTTTAAAACCGACTCATCTCCCGAGGACAATACACTAACATCGTCACTTGTTTCGCACGAGAAAAGCCCCATGGCTAGAATGACCGATAGACTTAGAATTTTTGTTCTCATTTTCTTCTGATATTAAAAAGTTTATAACTCATTTTATCCTTTAACCGAACAGCGGTTCTTTGACCCTACTTTTTTGAAGAAAAAAAATGATGAGTAGTTGGGTTAAGAAGTTTCTGGTAAAGTATGTGTTGTGCCTACGATACTCAGTTTTATTGAGAGCATTCAGTTCAACGGATTAAAATCCGTTGTTACAAAATGAATTAAACCTTCGGCTCATTACTTAAATTCCGTTTCAATTTCTTTTATTTTGGCATTCTACAACTAAAATAAATCGGGTTTTAATAACTTGCAGCCATCAAACTATGAATTATGAGTAAAGAAACAAAGCCTTTCTCGATAAAGGATCGAATCAGAAGTTTCGGTTTTGCATTTCAGGGTTTTGCCCATTTGTTTAAAACCGAACACAATGCCTGGTTGCATTTGTCGGTATCAATTATTGTTATTGGAGTTGGGGTTTGGTTCTGCTTGTCGGCGACCGAATGGATAGTGATTATTCTTTGTATCGGGATGGTTTTTGTTGCTGAAATTTTCAATACTGCAATTGAGCATCTTGGCGATGCCATTTCGGAAGAGAAGAATGAGATGATTGGAAAAGCTAAAGACCTTGCTGCTGCCGGTGTTCTGCTTTCAACAATTGTTGCTGTAGTTCTCGGATTAATTCTTTTTATACCTCACCTGATTTCAAAGATTGAACTCTATTTTTTCTGATAATATTTGATCTCAACAAGCTCAGAAGTAAAGTAATTGCGTATATATCAACGTAGAATACTGTTAATAAAATTTTGATTTTTTTGATCGGGTCTATTTGCTCAATAAAAATAATGCTTCTATTTTAGCTTTATAAATGAGAAATTATCTATACCAAATTTGGAAGCTTTAATTCACTCATTTTACAATCAATTCGGAATTACATATTAAAACAGCGGACAATTTGCCCGCTGTTTTTTTATGTTGGATAAAATACAAAATATTAGCTTATTGATTTAAAGTTGAATTCAGTTTCCTACATTGCTGCGAGATACTCTTTTGCATCAGTTTCATTTGTAAAAGGTTTTAAATCTCGCCCTGAAAATTTCGCCACGGCAGTATAAAGCACCTGCATTAATCCCGACATTCCAACTACTGCACATGCTTTCAAGTAAGGATCATTGTTTTTCATATAGGCCATTAATTTGGAATAGATATCGCGATTAAATGACATGCCCGATACGTTGGCAAGTACCAAAACACTTTTTGGAAGATTTTGGCGGAACAATGAAGAAGATTTTTCAGCAAAGGCAAATATTTCATCGGCATTTCTTAAATCAGCAAAATCGATATAAATTATTCTCTTTTGCTTGTAGAAGATTACAATTGGGCTTCTATTTCGCTTTAATTCAATTGCCTTTTCGTCTTCATCTTCAACGACTCGGCTAAGATCGTTACCATCCATATTTTGCGATTATATTGATTGGAAGATAAAAGTAACCGAATAAAATACTTAACGACTTTCCGTTTCAAGAAAGAGAACTTCCACTTAGTAATTGCAGAGTTTAGGTTGATAAACGTCATTTTTTTCACGATAAATGAGATTTGGCCATAGAGGATATATTGTTGTGAGTTGTCGAATAGAGATAAAACTATTATCCAACACAAATTTTAATTACTTTGGCAAACCTTTAACCCGAAATCTTTGAATTACATGTTGAATAAACGTATCATTTTATTGCTATCCATCCTTTTTCTGACAACCATACTTAATGCCCAAATCGCTTTTAATACCAACTCTACGTTCAGTTATCTGAAAGGTAAAGATGCTTCAACGCTTGCTTCCGATTGGATGACAGGCAAATTCAATAGCAGCAATTGGTCAGTTGGCAATGCTCCGTTCCGTTATGGAGACAGTGCTGGAGGCACAGTACTATCCGACATGCTGGGTAACTACACAACGCTCTACCTTCGCACAACTTTTACGGCAAAGAATATCGGCAATTTAGGCGATGTGTTATTATCTGCCGATTATGACGACGGTTTTATTATTTGGATAAACGGCGAAGTGGTTCTGAAAGTAAATGCGCCTGATACAATTGCTTACAACAGTTTTGCACCAGCAAACCACGAATCGGGAACCGCCGAGTCGTTCACGTTGCCGGCACAAGATTTGCCGTTGCTCGAGGGTGAAAACACGCTTGCAATTCAGGTATTTAATGTATCGCGCGAAAGCTCCGATTTTCTTTTCAACATGGGTATTAGCGCTAACGTTTCAATGCCTGAAGTTTCGGATACTATTAAAGTTATTTTCAGCCAGAAATCAGGTTTCTATACCAGCAATTTCAGTCTTAAACTTGATGTCCCCGACCAGCAGTATTCAATACGATATACCATCGACGGAAGTAACCCGCAAACTTCGTCGACCGCAAAAAATGGAGGAAAATCTGCCACAATCAGTGTAAATCCATCGCTAACAACCGGGCGACCAAAAACACCTTGTTTCATTGTTCGTGCATCGTTAACAAAAGATGGATTGCAAGCTTCAAAGCCTTTGACCCAAACCTATATATTTCTCGACCAAGTTTTAACTCAAACTTCGCCGGGAGCTGGATGGCCAACATCAAAGTATGTAAACGATCAGATGATTGACCTTGAGATGGATACCGATGTAACGAAGAGTTCAAAATATGCTAGTCAGATGAAAGCTTCTTTAACCGATATCCCTTCAATATCGCTGGTTACCGATGTCGAAAACCTGTTTAACCCTGCCACTGGAATTTATGTAAACGCAATGCTTCATGGCGATGCCTGGGAAAGGTTTTGTTCTGTCGAATTAATTAATCCCGACGCAACCGAAGGGTTCAATGTTAATGCAGGTGTTAGAATCAGAGGAGGTTGGAGCCGCCATGGGAACTACCCTAAACACGGTTTCAGGCTTTTCTTCAAAGAAAAATATGGGCCAAAGAAATTAAACTATACTCTTTTTGAAGATGAAGGTGTTTCAGAATTTGATAAAATAGATTTGCGTTGCGAACAAAACTACTCGTGGAATAATGGCGATAATCGAAACACTTGTGTGAGAGAAGTTTTCTCTCGCGATACACAACGCGACATGGGGCAACCGTACACCCGTAGCCGTTACTACCACCTCTATTTGAATGGAATGTACTGGGGACTTTTTCAAACACAAGAGCGTGCCGAAGCTGGTTATGCCGAAAGCTATTTTGGCGGAGATAAAGAAGACTACGATGTAATAAAAGTTGATGGCAACGGTGGGGTTAAGGCTACCGATGGAGATCTTGATGGCTGGACCCGGCTTTTCAATCTTGCAAAAAAAGGTTTCACATCAAATGCCAACTATTTTGCCCTCGAAGGGAAAAATGATGGTGGTTATCCGGTAAAAGGAAAAGAGATTCTTCTCGATATCGATAATTTGATCGACTACATGATGATCATCTTTTATACTGGGAATTTTGATGCCCCTGTTACTGCTTTTGGCTCAAATACAAGTGTTAACAACATTTATTCAATTTTTAAGCGCGATGATAAAACCAAGGGGTTCATTTATCTGAACCACGATGCTGAACACAGTATGATGATAGATTATGCATCGCCCGGAATTGGCATTGAAGAGAACAGGGTTAGAATTAAACCTGCATTGACTAGTGCTACAATGTTTAACCCACAAACGTTACATGCCCGATTGCTTCAGAATAAAGAATACCGACAACGATTTATAGATAGGGCGTACAAACATTTTGAAAACGATG
>CAZRXT010000047.1:0-4381 GCA_964604035.1 uncultured Prolixibacteraceae bacterium
GATGCTGAATTCAACAGCATGACAAACATGTGGAGCCCGTTCAACTGCTTGATGACTTTTGCTTGGTCGCGCGCAGCCAGTTTGGTTTATAGCGGCGAACGCGACGGCCTTGGTTACCGCGATACAGTTCAGGACATGCTCGGCGTTCTGCACACAATTCCCGAAGAAGCTGGCGAACGTTTAGAATTGATGATTACCGGACAAGCATCTACAGGTGGTGCTATGCCTGTGGTAAAACCATTTGCACACAATCCGGGCAAAGAAAAATGCCCCGACGAAATGGAATATCGTTCCGACGATTGTATGTGGCTCTTCAACAGCATTCCTGCATATATTAAAGAAACCGGGAAAATTGATTTCTACCAGAAAGTGTTGCCTTTTGCCGACAAAGGAGAAGCAACAGTTATTGGCCACTTAAAACGTGCTATTGAATTTAGCCTCGAACGTAGCGGAAAGCACGGTCTTCCTTGTGGTTTATTAGCCGACTGGAACGATTGCCTTGAGCTTGGCCACGACGGTGAAACTTTGTTTGTTGCCATGCAGTTGCGTTTTGCATTGAAAATCTACATCGAAATCAACGAAAAATTCGGCACAAAAGAAGAGGCAGAATGGGCAAAAACTCATCTCGACACGTTGGACAAAAACATAGAAAAGTATGGCTGGGATGGCGATTGGTACATGCGAGCTTACCGTGTTGATGGAACAAAATTTGGATCGAAAGAGAACGAAGAAGGTAGTTGCTGGTTGAACCCTCAATCGTGGGCAGTATTAAGCGGCCACGCTTCGCCCGAAAAGGCTGAAAAAGCTATGAAGGCGGTTCGCGACAATCTGGCTTCGGAATATGGCATTGCAATTTGTGCTCCTCCGTATGTAAAAACCGATCACAAAATTGTGAAAGCTCCGCTTTTCAACGAAGGGATGAAAGAAAATGCCTCAATCTTCTCGCACACACAAGGTTGGGCAATTATTGCCGAAACAATGTTAGGTAATGGTGATCAAGCGTTTAAATACCTTCGTGCATTTATGCCGGCTGCATACAATACCAAAGCCGAAATCCGTGAGATTGAGCCTTATGTGAACTGCCAGTTTACCCACAGCAAATACAGCCCACGCTTTGGGGCTTCGCGTTTGCCTTGGTTAACAGGTGCAGCAACATGGAGCTACTATTCGGCGACACAACACATTATTGGAGTTCAGCCCGATTATGAAGGATTAATAATTGAACCTTGTGTTCCGGCGAGCTGGAAAAGTTTCAAAATGAACCGTCGTTTCCGTGGAAAATTCTTCAACATTGAAGTAAAAAATGAAAATGGAGTTCAGAAAGGTGTTGTAAAATTGATAGTTAATGGCGAAGAAATTGCCGGTAACCTTATCCCGCTTGGGAAAATGAAAGATAAAAACGATGTTCTTGTAATTATGGGATAATTGTTTAGTTCATAGATTATGACCCGGATTATTTCGTTGATCCGGGTTTTTTTTCGATTTTTTCAGAATTCAACTAAGGCGCCAATGGAATTTTCACATAGAAAATTGTTCCTTTTTCAACTTCCGAAGTAAACCAGATTTCACCATTAAAGTTTTCGACAATGTTTCTGGTTATTGCTAACCCTAGTCCAGCCCCACTCGTTTTTGTGGTAAAATTAGGCACAAAAATGCTCTCTTTGAAATTTTCGGGTATTCCCCTGCCATTATCAACTATCTTTACAATAACGGCCTCTTTTGCCCATTCAAGCTCAATTAGAACAACACCATCCCTTCCATCTTCGGGAATTGATTGAATTGCATTCTTAATTAAGTTGATCATTGCTCTCGAAAATTGTTCCTTATCGGCAACAATCTCAACAGATTCGAAACCTTCAAAAACTGGAATTAATCTGCATTCTCCTGAATATTTATACAAATCGACAATTTCTGTCAGTTTCTGAGCAAGATTAAACCGCTCGTTATGAGCATTTGGTATTTTTGCAAAGTTTGAAAACTCTGTTGCAATTGATGATAGGTTATCAATTTGTTCGATCATCGTTTTAGTCACCCGGCTAACCATCTCGTCGTAATCGACCATCGTTTTAGGATTGGCACGCTGCAAAAACTGAATACTGAGCTTCATTGGCGTAAGCGGGTTTTTTATTTCGTGGGCAATTTGCTTCGCCATTTCGCGCCAAGCTAAATCACGTTCCGAACGAGCGAGTAAATCAGCATTTTCGGCAAGTTCGGCAACTTTGTTGTTATATTCCGAAACTAATAATCCAATTTCGTCGTCAGCAATGTATTTAATTGGTTTCGAATTTTTTCCCAACTGAATGCTCTTCAGGTTTTCCCTAATCATTCTTAATGGATCGGTAATTTTTGACGAAATAAAATATGCAATCAATATACTTGCCAACAGTAAGAAAAGATAAATATTGATAAAGAAAATAATGAACGTAGTGATCTCTTTCTTAAAATCTTTTGAATGAGTAAAATATGGAAGATTTAGATAACCAATTTTTTTCCCAGTAATATTCAAAAGAGGCACATAAGCCGAGAGATAGTTCATTTTCGAAATATTCTCTTTCTGCAGATAATTAGGCAAACTTAAAAAATTCATATTCACAAATGATGAATTATTCATCATTTTAGAAATCAATCCTTTATCATAAACTTCGGGCCTAGATGTTGCGATCAAACTTCCTGAAAGATCATAGATATTTACATCTGTCTGAAAAATGTCTGAAACTCGAATGAGTTCAAAATTCAAATACTCCGAAGTCGATAAATCAAGATTATCGAATTGACCAACTATTTCTTCCATATCAATCGAAACCGAATTTATTTTATTCAACAAATCTGATTGATGATTTGAACGATATTGAGAAATGATGTAGATAATTGTTCCTAAGCCAATTATTAACAGCAAAGTAAAGACCATTCCAATAATTGAGTACTGAATTTTTCCTTGTAACGATTTCTTCTTTTCTTTTAATTCAACAGATCCTTTTCCTGCATAATAAATTGGAAGCGCAAGAAAAAAGAAAAACACAAAAATGTAAGGGAAAGATATTACGTAATCAAAAAATGTTTCGGTTAACCGACTGACAACAATACAATTATCAGCCGATGATTTATAAATAAGATGTTGACAACCATCATTTTCGATGATTCCAAGTTGATCAGAAGATAAATCGAAAGTTGTAGAGTGAAGCGAATAATCATACTCTCCTCCCCGATCAACAAGTTTGCCTTTGTAGTACTTTGCGTACGAAAAATTATTGCGCAGCCTGGTACCAAGAGAATTTTGAGGAAGCAATAATTCAGGAAAACCAATTCCTTCGGAAAGCAGTTTAGAATTTAATTCAACAAAAAGATTTACAGGCTGTTTGGTTGAATCACTTCTAAACTCATATTTGCCAATATATGTTATTCGCCCGGTAGAATTCTCCATAAAGTAGAAATTAGTTCCACTTAAAGCAGTACCATCAGCTTGTAGCATTTCATCAAAAAATGAAATACACGGACGAGAAACATTTTCGGGTTGAATAATCAAATTTTGATCTTGATTACAAAGGGTAAGTTGAATTTCGTAGTCTCGAAAATAACCTGAAAAATATTTTTTATTGATGTGTTTTTCAACGACTTCAAAAGGTTTATCTAAAATAGAAATTAAAGTAGAATCACTTTTTAAATTTTTATCAATTTCGTGAAAAAAAAGTTCAGCATTTGGATCATGCTCAGCAGAAAGATTCAGAGCCATTGTTTCTTGAATCTTGTTCTCATGCAATCTAACAAACTTAATAACAGTAATTTCAGTAAAAAGGGTACAAACAAAAACTAAAAATACAATAATTGATAACTGATGCGTAAAAAACCCTTTTTGATTCAAAAAATATACAACGCAAACAATTATTGGAAAGAAAATACTTAATTGCAAACTATGTGAACTATCTAATAAAAAGAATATTAGCCCAATAAAAAAAGATATGATTGAAAGTATTATAACAAAATTTCTGGTTGTGATAATTCTCTTGAAAATCTGAACAATCCGGAACGAAACCAAAAGGAACGATAATAACAAGATCGCAATAGCAAAATAACCCAAAATTGTATTGACACTCAACTCTTCAACATCGAAAACCGAAAAAGAAAAACTCGAGTTCATTACCAACGAATAAATTAAGAAACGAACAAAAACAAAATATAACGCACAGCTAATTAGTAGTATGATAATAGCATACAAACTTTTTGTATGGCTTTTCTTTACGCTCTCTTTCAAATTAAATGTTCTGTTGAAGATGATACTCCAACTAAAAAGCAAAAGAGTAAAAACAAGAAATTCACCCAACGATGGCCAATAAGAAGTGAAAGCAAAATATTGAGGAGAAAACAATTTTAACATAAACAAAGA
>CAZRXT010000047.1:4481-11591 GCA_964604035.1 uncultured Prolixibacteraceae bacterium
AGATTAAAGTTCTTAGCAAACCTACTATTCAAATAATTATTTTGAATTTTATAATTGTATTTCAAAATAATAGATCCGTAAATTTCAAAACTCTTTATTGTATCTTTAATCTGATAACAATAACAATTTGAGAGCTTTACAAATTTTTCTTTCTCAAGATCAGAATCAGGTTCAAAACTAATTACATTATCTGACCAAAAATAAGGAACTCCATTATTAAGAATTAAGAAAGAGATTTCATCATCATCAAAAGTTTCACGTAGAAACTTAAGTTTAACATATAACTGTTCATTTGAGATAGAATCTGAATCCTTAAGAACTGAAACAACATCATTAAGCAATTGAAGTGTCTTAATTTCTTTAGAATGAAACTGTTTCTCAAAAGAATTAAGCTTATCGTTTGAAAACCTATCACTTAAGAAATAAAATTCTGACCCTATTGCTAGCGACAGAAAAAAAAGAAAAAAGAAAAAGGGCTTAAATATGTTATAATTCTTTTTCAAAACAGTATAAATTATTGATGATGATATGGTTCGCCTTTCATAATTGACATTGCACGATAAATCTGCTCAACAAATATTAATCGTACCATCTGATGAGAAAAAGTCATTTTTGAAAGAGAAACTTTATAATTAGCTCGTTTATAAACATCGTCGGAAAAACCATAAGGCCCACCAATAACAAAAACTATGCTACGAACACCGGCAATCATTTTCTTTTGTAAAAAACCAGAAAAAGCCACAGAAGTAAAAATCTCACCATTCTCATCAAGAAGAATAACCTCATCAACAGGCTTTATAAAACCCAAAATTAATTCTCCCTCTTTTTGC
Organism: uncultured Prolixibacteraceae bacterium; assembly: GCA_964604035.1. Classification (GTDB taxonomy): domain Bacteria; phylum Bacteroidota; class Bacteroidia; order Bacteroidales; family Prolixibacteraceae; genus CAYMTR01. Next base: position 5,312 of record CAZRXT010000047.1, read on the forward strand.
TTTTGTTGTTCTTCTGTAAGATTCTTAGTGCTTTTTAATGATGGTATAACAGTCTCATTAAAAACAATATAGTGCTTAATTCTATTTAAATATTGATCAATCCCCGTCTTTAAATAATCAGCTTCAGTTTTTCCAACTAGCAATAGTGTGATTTTCATTTTTTCAAAAAATTCATTTCCAATAAATTACGAAATTAGTAATGGCAAACTAAAATTGCACGTTTTTTGTGGAGAAATAATGACGAGGAAAGGAAATATTGAAAATACAGAGATTCAACCTTAAAATTGAAATTTAATAAGTAATTTCATCAATTAAACTATTTAAAAATAGAATTGTAAATAAAAAAGAAATAAAATGACACAATTAATTAAACATATACTGTTATCTATAGTTTTGACAATGACGGTATTAGTATCATTAGCCCAAATTCCTGACGATATTATTACAAGCATAAAAACGGGAAATTCGGCAAAACTTTCTTCATTTTTTAATGAAAATGTAGAGCTTGTAGTTCTTGAAAATGAAAATGTATTGAGTAAATCTCACGCACAACAAGTTGTCAATGAGTTTTTTAAGAAAAATACACCTCAAAAATTCTCAATTATTCATCAAGGTGGAAAAGGTGATTCAAACTATGCAATTGGAAACTTAGAAACAATTAATGGGAAATTCAGGGTTTACTTTTTAATAAAAACGATAAACCAAGTCTCATTTATTCACCAATTAAGAATCGAAAAACAGAACGATTAAAATTCTATTTAGTTGGTTTCAAAAAATTTTAGACAACTTTTAATGAAGATCTGGAAGAAATCTTACGAAATAAAAATAGTCCGTTGGCTTCTACCAATTATCAACTGGGCAAAAAAAGTAACAATCCCTGGTTTCAATAATATACCAATATATGATGTTGGTATTTTCTTTTATAAAGGGTTGAAAGATGGTGCAATAAGCACAAGAGCTTCAAGTGTTTCTTTTAGTATTTTTATTGCAGTATTCCCTTTAATAATATTCATTTTTACATTAATCCCTATTTTACCAATCAAGAACTTTCAATCTGAATTGTTAGAAATGATTGCTTCTATGGTTCCAAATACCGTATACAATTCAATACAGAAAACAATTGAAGATATAATTATCATACCTCATAGCGGACTTCTCTCTCTTGGGTTTATTTTGGCTGTCTATTTTTCGAGCAACGGAATCGTATCCCTAATTAGTGCGTTCAATGCATCTGTAAACATCAAAGATACAAGACGTTGGTGGGAAGTAAGACTAATATCGCTACTGCTTATTGTTATTTTATCTGTTCTTGTATTATCTGGTATAACATTAATAACTTTTACACAAAAAATACTTGATATATTAGTTCGAGAAGAAATAATGGAACAAGATTTTATTTACTATTTAGTTTCTTTAGGCAAATGGTTTGTAATTTTTTCGCTTTTCTATTTTGCCTATTCTTTTCTATTCTACCTTGGACCAGCTAAAAAAAGCAAATGGAAATTTATTTCGGCTGGAGGTACACTTGCAACAGTATTGTCGATTATTGTAACTCTTGGGTTTAGCTATTACATAAATCAATTCGGAAAATACAATGCTTTATACGGTTCAATTGGAGCAATACCAGTAATCATGTTAATGATATACTACAATTGTGCATCGTTAATAATTGGTTTTGAGTTGAATGTGGGAATAGTTGCAGCGCACAGAAAGAACACAGAATTAGAAAAAAACTCAAATACAAATCAAGAGTTAAAGTAGTTAATTAAGATATTTGCTTTACTCTTACCAATTAATGTTTCGAGTTGTTCTGGATCAAGTGTTTTAATTTTTTCGAGCGACTTAAATTTTTCGAGCAAAAGATCTTTTGTTTTAGAACCAATTCCTTTGATTTCATCAAACTCTGATTTTAACATCTCCTTTGATCGTTTTTCTCGGTGATGTGTAATTCCAAACCTATGAGCTTCATCTCGAAGTTTCTGAATCAATTTTAATGTTTCCGAACTTTTATCAATGTATAAAGGAACAGAATCGCCTGGATAATAAATCTCTTCGAGTCGCTTGGCAATTCCAATAATTGGAAGTTTTCCTCTTAAATCTAACTTTTCTAAAGCATTTAAAGCGGCACCAAGTTGCCCCTTTCCTCCATCAACAATTACCAAGTTAGGAAGGCTTTGTTCCTCTTCAATCAATCTTTTATACCTACGGAAAACAATTTCTTCCATCGATGCAAAATCATTAGGTCCTTCAACACTTTTAATATTGAAATGTCGATAATCTCTTTTCGATGGCTTCGCATTCTTAAAAACAACACAAGATGCAACAGGGTTTGTTCCTTGTAAGTTACTATTATCGAAGCATTCAATATGAAAAGGTATTTCTTTCAACCGAAGATCTTTCTGTGCTGTTTTAAGTATTCTTTCAGCAGGAGTTTCATTCTGCAAAATAGAACTGCTTTTTTTCTTTTCCAGAATAAAATACTTCAAATTCTTCTCTGAAAGTTCAAGCAACTTTTTCCTATCTCCACGTTGTGGAACTGTATACTTAACACCTTCTAATTGAAATAAAGGTTTAAAAGGAACGAGCATTTCTGTTGCCGAACTAAAAATTCTTTGACGAATTTCAACAATTCCTGCTAAAAGTAAATCTTCGTCACTTTCATCAACTCTTTCTTTTATTTCAAGGGTAAATGATTGAATCACACTTCCATTTACAACTTTCAAAAAATTTACGTATGAGGTTTGCTCATCTCTGCTAAAAGAAAAAACATCAACATTTCTAATTGAAGGACTTACAACCGTAGATTTTGATTGGAAATTTGTTAGCAAATCTAATCTCCCCTTTATAGAGTGTGCCAATTCAAATTGCATTTCTTCAGAATACTTTTTCATCAATTTTTTCTGCTGAGAAATAACAATATTAATGTTTCCACGTAAAATATTTTTTACCTCTTCTATCCCTTCGTTATAATCTTTGTTTGATTGTTTAGCCTCGCACGGACCCAAACAATTGCCAATATGATATTGAAGACACACTTTAAATTTTCCACGTGAAACATTGGTATCCGATAGTGCTAAATTACAGGTTCTAAGCTTGTAAGAGTGTCTAAAAAGATCAATTAATGTTTTAACCATTAGTCCTGAAGTAAACGGACCAAAATAAAGAGAACCATCTCGAACAACTTGTCGAGTTTGAATAACACGAGGGAATAATTCATTTTTAACACAAATCCAAGGATACGTTTTATCGTCTTTAAGAAGAATATTGTACCTCGGTTGATACTTTTTTATTAGATTGTTTTCAAGGATCAAGGCATCTTGTTCTGTTTCTACAACGATTGTTCTGATATCAACTATCTGACGAACAAGAATTGTTGTTTTATGATTGTCGTGAACCTTATTGAAATATGAAGAGACTCGCTTATTTAAATCTTTTGCTTTACCCACATAAATGATGGTACCATTTTTATCAAAAAATTGATAAATGCCAGGTTCATGCGAAAGACTAGAAACAATACTCTTAATATACTCTCCTGCCACTATTTTCAGAATTGAAGATCAATAAAATTGAATTTAGTCACATCGAATAATCCTTTATCACCAATTTTTAGTTCAGGTATTACTAGAAGTGACATAAAAGACATAGTCATAAAAGGAGATTTTAAACTACAACCCATATTTTTAACTAATGAGTTCAAATTCTTATATATTGAAGCAACTTCAGAACATGTTTTATCTGACATTAATCCTGCAATAGGCAAAGGTAAAACTTCAACGAATGAATCATTAACAACGGCTAAGCCTCCTTCAAGCTTCTGAATTGCTTCTATTGATTTTAAAATAGAAAGATCATCGACACCAATTGCAATAATATTGTGAGAATCGTGGGCAAAACTTGAAGAAATTGCCCCACTCTTAAGACCAAATCCTTTTATAAAACCCACAATTGGTTTTGCTTGTGAATAGCGATTTAAAACTACAACTTTCAAAATATCATCAAAAGTATTCTGCTCCCAAAAATCAGAGGAGGATGATGATTGAACAATTAATCGTTTAGTCAACAATGAATTTTCAACAACTTCAATCACATTCAAACAATCGTGAGTTTTTAACACCTGAATATCTGAAAGAGATATTTCATTTGAATAAAAATTATTAATCGGAAAAACAACACATTCCTTTAAAGAAGTATTTAGACCATCAAAAACCTCTTCTCCTTCAATAAAAGTCTTAAGAACATTGAAATCTTGAAGATTATCAACAACAATAAAATCTGATGGATCATCAATCTGAAGTTTACCAACAGTCAAAGAATAATGATCGATAGCATTAATTGAAGAAGTTTTAATGATATTTAATGGTGAATAACCCCTTTGAATTGACTTTCTAAACAAATCGTCAATATAACGACGTTCCAAATCATCAGGATGACAATCGTCTGTACAAAACATGACTGAATCAGGATAAATATCAATCAATTCTGAGAGAAAATCAAAATCTGAAGAAGCACTTGATTCTCGAATAAGAATTTTCATTCCCAGAAGAATTTTCTCTTTTGCCTCTTCAAAACTAACAGACTCATGGTCTGTTGAAATACCTGCATTAATATATTTTTTAAGAGCATCGCCTGATAAAGCAGGTGCATGTCCATCAATTCTTTTATTGAAACGAGTTGCTAATTCAAGCTTTGAAACAACTAAAGGTTCATCAAAAATAACGCCCGGAAAATTCATCATCTCTGACAAATGAGAACAATCAGGATCAGAAAGCAACTGTTCAACTTCTGATAGACCCAATTCAAAGCCAGATGTTTCAAATTTGGTTGCAGGAACACAAGAAGGAACACCTGTAAAAATTTTCATTGGTGTTTTTTTTGAATTCTCGATCATGAATTTAACACCATCCACACCACAAACATTAGCAATCTCGTGTGGATCGGTAACAGCAGCAATAACACCATGTTTCAATGCAGCTTTTGAATATTCAACAGGCGATAGCATTGAACTTTCAACATGAACATGAGAATCTATTAAGCCTGGCAAAATAAAACAACTATCAGAAACGGAATCATCTTCGACAATACTCAAAATTAATTTATCAAAAAAAAGATGACCTTTGACAAATTTAGAATTTTCAAAATCAAAAATATTTCCAGAAATTTTTTTCATGTTTCACGTGGAACTAGCGACCTAACATTATTAAGAGAATACTAATATCTGAAGGTGAAACTCCAGGAATTCTACTGGCTTGACCAAGAGTATGTGGATTAATCTTTGCCAACTTTTGCCGAGCTTCAGTAGAAAGAGTAGATATAGAAGAATAATCAAATTTCCCTTCTATTACAATGTCATTTAACCTTTTAAACTTATCTGCAAGTAATTTTTCTCTTTCAATATAGCCTGAATATTTGATGTCTATTTCAACAGAATCTATAACTTCCTCTCTCCTATCGGTTATAGATGAAACAAAATCAGATAAAATTGGTATAAAAGAGATCAAATTATTCAAACTAATATTGGGACGAGAAATAATATCAGCCAATTTAACTCCCTGTTTTAAAGGAGAAGAACCTATAGAAACCAAATAATCTTCAATTTGGTCGGGTTTTACACTTAATTCGGAAACAAAACGTCTTAAATTACTAATATTCGACATTTTAGTGCTTAGTAAATCAAAACGTTCTTTTGTTGCTAAACCTATTTTATACCCAATTGGTGTAAGTCTCTGATCACAATCATCTTGCCGAAGTAATATTCGATATTCGGCCCGTGAAGTAAACATTCTATATGGTTCATCAACACCCTTAGTAACCAAATCGTCAATTAAAACACCTATATAAGCTTGGTCACGTTCTAAAGTAAAACTTGGAAGATTATGACAATTATTATGAGCATTAATACCAGCAATTAAACCTTGAGCTGCGGCCTCTTCATATCCAGTTGTACCATTTATTTGACCAGCAAAAAATAAATTTTTAACAAGCTTTGTTTCTAAAGTGTGGGTTAATTGTGTTGGATCAAAATAATCGTACTCGATAGCATATCCAGGTCGGTAAATTTTTATATTTTCAAAACCTTCAATATTGTGTAAAGCTTCTAATTGAACATCCCAAGGTAAAGATGAAGAAAAACCGTTTAAATAATATTCAGCAGTATCTTCTCCTTCTGGCTCTAAAAAAAGATGATGACTTTCCTTATCAGCAAAAGTAACTAACTTAGTTTCGATGCTTGGACAATATCTGGGACCAATACTTTGAATAGTACCATCAAATAATGGCGAAA
>CAZRXT010000048.1:0-11564 GCA_964604035.1 uncultured Prolixibacteraceae bacterium
TTGATCTATTACTTTTATAGAAAACGATTGGAAATCCAATTTCGTCTACTTCAACTACATATTTTGTGCAATCATCAAGAGTGGTAAGCGGAAAATCATGCTTCCTATTGACATAACCTTCTAAATAATACCATATTATCTGTGCTGCAAGTTTTGTTGTTTGCCGCTCTTTATCAAATTTTGCATCTGTTTCAAACAACCCAAACAAACGCAACCTGTCGCTTATTCCTGCATATCGTGCCAATTGACAAGCTTCTTCGGCATAAAAACCATTTGGAGAAGTGTCTAAACGCCCCGGGGCATCGCACATTCTTATTGATCCAATATCAAAACTAACCAAATCGGCATCGCGAAAATAGGGTTCTACAACCTCGATTTGATTTCTAATATTGCCAATTCTCAAATTTTCGAAGTACAATTCATTCAACTTACTTAACTGGCGCTGATCGACAAAATATGACTGATAGCCCATACAACATATATTGTATAAGTGAGAAGCTTCCCTTTCGATTATTGTTTCGAGATAAGACTCTGAAAAGGGGCGTTCATCAAAACTAATATCAATTTTTGAATCAACATGCACCAAATTGATATCGTTTTCAGTCTCCTTAAACGCTCTAAACGCACCAACAGTTAACGCTTGAGGACCTCCAATGACAACAACATTTTTCTTCAGCTGGAATAACATTGCGCATGATTCCTGTAAAGCAAAGAGTGTATCGTTTATTGTATTTCCAAGTCGAAGATTACCAAAATCGGCAATTCGAAGCTCAGGAGCGACCTTTTTCAATCTGTAAATTTCTTCCCGTATTATTTGCGTTGTATTTATTTCATTACTGGAATCGGAAGATGACAGGTTTACGAAAACTAATGCAACTTCAAACTTACTGTCGTCAGAAATTGGATTCCTTCCTCCATTAATAATTATATTATTCCCGAACGACATTTTTTCATCCAGGAATGAATTGTCGCTAAAGTCTGCAAAATTAACAGGTTCAAAAAAATTCAATATCTCTTCGATCTTCTTCACAAGCAAATAAATATATGGATATTACTTTTTCTTTGCCTTTACGGGCGTTTTTGATTTGGTCTTTGATTTGGCTTTCGATTTTTTTGACGTTGATGGAGTTTGCTCAACAATTTTTAAACAATCGTCGAGCGATAACTCTTCTGCTTTAACAGCTTTAGGTATCTTATAATTCTCTTTTTTGTAAGATATGTAAGCACCCCATCGTCCATTTAAGACCAAAAGATCTGGCTCATTATCAAATGATTTCAAAATTGCATTTTGATCTTTTATCCTTTTGTTCTCTATTAATTCAATGGCTCTATCGATAACCAAACTAAAAGGATCGTCGGTTTTTTCAAGAGATATAAATTTATTATCGTGCTTAATGTATGGACCAAAACGACCAATAGCGACTGACACTTTTTTATCTTCAAATGTCCCTACTTCACGAGGCAGCTTAAATAAATCAAGAGCTTGCTCCATTGTGATGGTTTCGATATGCAACCCTGACTGTAGACTGGCAAATTTGGGTTTCTCGCCATTTTCGCCATCAGTAGTTTCTCCAAGTTGGGCAAGAGGGCCAAAACGACCAATTTTTACTGAGACTTGCTTACCTGACTCAGGATCGATACCAAGAATTCTTTCGCCATTAGCTTTTTCTGAGATTAATAATGAATTCTCGACCAATTCATGAAATGGTTTATAAAAACCGCCAATCATGTTACTCCATTCACTTTTTCCTTCAGCAACTTCGTCGAATTGAGCTTCAACTTTAGCTGTAAAATTGAAATCCATTATAAAATCAAAATTCTTCAGAAGGAAATCAGTTACAACCATTCCAATATCAGTAGGGAATAATTTTGATTTCTCGTAGCCGTATGATTCTGTTTTAACACTTTCAGAAATCGATCCAGATTTTAAAGTAAGAGTTGTAAATTCACGTTCAGCTCCTGGCCTATCCTCTTTAACTACATATCCCCTATTTTGGATGGTTGTAATAATTGGAGCATAAGTAGATGGCCTACCAATTCCCTGTTCTTCAAGCTTTTTCACAAGACTAGCTTCGGTGTATCGAGGTGGGCGCAATGTAAAACGCTGAGCTGCGATAATTGTATCGCGCTCAAGTATGTCTTTTACTTTTATTGGTGGAAGAAGAACATCACTGCTTTGTTTGTCATCATCATCATCTGATGATTCTAAATAAACTTTCAAAAAACCTTCGAAGAGAATAACTTCGCCAGAAGCAACAAATTTTTCGGTTGCAGTTGAGACTCCAATAGATATTGTAGTACGTTCAAGGGAAGCATCGCTCATTTGAGACGCAATAGTTCGCTTCCAGATAAGTTCGTATAGCTTTTGTTCTTGCTTGGTGCCTGTAATGGTCTCTTTGTCCATGTATGAGGGGCGTATAGCTTCGTGAGCTTCTTGTGCACCTTTTGATGATGTTTTATATTGACGCGTTTTAGAATAATCTTCGCCAAAAAGCTCAGCGACCTTTGCTTTTGCAGTGTTTAATGCCAGCGACGACAAGTTGACCGAGTCGGTACGCATATAAGTAATCTTACCTGCCTCGTACAATTTTTGAGCAACCGACATGGTTTGAGATACTGAGTATCCAAGTTTACGGCTTGCCTCTTGTTGAAGTGTTGACGTTGTAAAAGGTGGAGCTGGTGAACGTTTCGCCGGTTTAGTAACAACGTCGTCGACAGTAAAGACGGCTGATTTGCATTTTTCGAGGAATGCATGCACTTCTTCTTTCTTATCGAATCTTTTCGATAATTCGGCTTTAAGTTCAGTAATTTTCCCTTTGTCATCTTTCACAAGGAAAACAGCATTGACGCGGAAAGACGAAGATGAAGTAAAATTGATAATCTCGCGTTCACGGTCAACAATAAGGCGAACGGCAACAGACTGAACCCTTCCTGCCGATAATTGTGGTTTAACTTTTTTCCACAGTACAGGCGAAACTTCGAAACCTACCAAGCGATCAAGAACCCTTCGGGCTTGCTGAGCGTTTACCAAATTGCGGTTAAGTGGACGAGGTGAATCTATTGCATGTAGAATAGCATCCTTTGTAATTTCGTGGAAAACAATTCGCTTTGTATTATCTTCGTTCAAATCAAGAACCTCCATTAAGTGCCAGGCAATAGCCTCTCCTTCACGGTCCTCATCAGATGCTAACCAAACAACTTTAGCGTCTTTTGCGAGGGATCTCAACTCTTTTACCAAAGACTTTTTATCTTCTGAAATAATATAGTCGGGTTTAAAATTATTTTCGATGTCTACGCCAAAACCTTTTTTATCGAGATCACGAACATGACCAAAACTAGATTTAACTAAAAAGTCTTTCCCCAAAAACTTTTCGATCGTTTTTGCTTTAGCGGGAGACTCAACTATTACCAAATTATCTACCATAAATTTATTTTCCCTGCGTTTTTTTGTGATTGAAATTTGCTAAACTGATACAAACTTCTATCATCTTTTTTGTAAAATATTCTATTCCAGAATAGAAAAAACACCTCTGAAAAAAAATGATTTGCAAATTAAAGAAAAACGAGAGCTATGATCAAAATTTTTAATGCACTCATTTCAAAATAATTTTCAAAAATAATTTTAACCCATACAATATTATAATATAAAACGAGAATTTTCGTTTAAACCACGAACGCAAAAGAACCGTGGTTCTGAAGATCTATTCGTCGGTCGGCCTCAGCGAATATTTACTTCAAAGTTTCATTCAATCGAAAAATCCTCATAAAAAAGGGTTCCAACATAACCAAACATTAAAACGAGAAGAAACTAGAGAGTTTTAAAAAAATGGCAAACACTCTAAAATAATTATCTTTGCACAAAATTTTTAAAGAATATGTCTCTGAAAAAAACAAAATCGATTATCCGTTCGCTCTGGATATCAGCAGGCTTTATTGTCATATTAATAATTGTATTCTTTTGGATGATTGCAAACGGAGTACTGGGCTTTATGCCAACCTTCGAAGAACTGGAGAATCCAAAAAGTTTTGTGGCATCGCAAATTATTACCTCAGACAAGCAAGTGTTGGGTAAGTTTTACAAAAACGAAAATCGCACATTAGTCGAATATAAAGATCTTAGTCCTTTCCTAGTTAAAGCATTGATTGCCACCGAAGATGAACGATTCTATCGTCATCCCGGCATCGATTTACAAGGATTAGGAAGGGTGGCAAAAGGCATTTTAACAGGGAATACAAGCTCCGGAGGAGGCAGTACAATAAGTCAACAACTTGCTAAACTTCTTTTTCCAAGAGAAAGCAACTCGGGGTTAAAGCTTGCAATGCGAAAACTGAGAGAATGGGTTATTGCCGTAAAACTCGAAAGAAGCTATACTAAAGAAGAGATAATTACAATGTATCTCAATAAATTTGAGTTCATTTATGATGCCTTCGGTATTGAGGTTGCATCAAAAACATATTTCAATACAACCCCCGATAAACTGAAAATTGAACAAGCTGCCACACTAGTTGGCATGTTAAAAAACCCATATCTGTATAACCCAAACCGTTCAAAAGAAACATCACTGCAACGGCGAAATGTTGTCTTAAAACAGATGCAGAAAAACGGATATCTGAAAAAAGCAGAATACGATTCGCTTAAAAATATTCCATTAAATGTTGATTTCCAGAGAGACGAGCTCAAAAGAGGCCTTGCACCATTTTTCCGCAAATATCTCGAGAAAACAATGATTGCAGAAAAACCTGACCGATCTGATTATAAAGACAATGCTCGCTCAATCCAAAAATGGAAAGAAGATTCAACAGCTTGGGCTTCGGATCCTCTATACGGCTGGTGTAATAAAAACCACAAACAAGATGGTGAGCCATACGATTTATACAAAGATGGCCTAAAAATATATACTACAGTAAGTTATAAAATGCAGGAATATGCAGAAGAAGCTGTTGAGCTTAATCTAAGAAAATTGCAGCCTCAATTCGACAAACATATCAGAGCATTCAAGAACTATCCATTTTCGAACGACCTCACCGATGAGCAAGCCCAAAATGTATTATGGAGCGAAGTTACTCGCAGCGAACGTTATCGCGATTATAAAAAAGAAGGATACAGCAAAGACAAAATTCTTCGCGAATTCAACAAACTCACAGAGCTAAGCATCTATACCTGGGATGGTTACAAAGATACGATTATGAGTCCGATGGATTCAATAAAATACTATCTGAAACACCTTAGTTCTTCGTTCATGGCCATGGATCCACGAACAGGAGAAGTAAAAGCATGGGTTGGTGGTTCGGCTTACGGGTTTACCGAAATAGACATGGTTCGTTCTTCAACATTTAAACGACAGGTTGGTTCTACCTGTAAACCATTTCTTTACACACTTGCAATGCAAAATGGTTTATCGCCATGCAAAATGGTTCCAAATATTGAACAAACATTTATTCTTGGCGATGGAACAACTTGGACCGCAAAAAACTCGAGTAAAACAAAAAAAGATGGAGATATGGTGACCCTCAGATGGGGATTAGCCAACTCTGTAAATCAGATATCGGCGTGGATTATGAAGCGCTATACACCAGAAGCAATGCGCGATGTGATGCGCCAACTGGGAATATATAGCGATGTGCCAGCCGTGCCATCTATGTTCCTCGGAACAGCCGAAATTACTCTTTACGAGATGGTTGCAGCATACGGGGTTTTTGCTAACAGAGGTGTATATTCAAGCCCAATTGTTGTTTCAAGAATTGAAGACAAATACGGCAACCTAATATCTACTTTCCAAAGCCAACACCGAGATGCGCTCGATGAAAAAACGGCTTACCTAATGACAAACCTACTGCAAGGTGTTGTTAGAGAAGGCTCTGGAGGTAGATTAATGTCGACATACGAGACATTTAAAGATTACGGTGGCTTTACTACACCATTTGCAGGTAAGACAGGAACAACTCAGAACCAGAGTGATGGATGGTTTGTTGGATTCACTCCAGAACTTGTTGCTGGCGTTTGGAGCGGGGCAAACTACCGCAGTATTCACTTTGAAGATTTAACCCGCGGACAAGGCTCAAACATGGCTTTACCTATTTTTGGCCGTTTCTTTAAACATGTATTTGCAGATCCAACCCTACACTACACATCTGATTTTACATTCGAACAACCCGATGGCTTTGATGTAGATATTGATTGTGGCGAAACGGGAGTAAGCACTGAAAAATCTAAACCCGATTATGATGAAGAATACTTCTAGGGGAATTGAGTTGCTGAAAATGCTGAAGAAATGGGTTGTATTTTCCATTTCTTCAGCATTTATTTTCCTATTTATCTTATTTTCAAATTCATGCGCAAATCAAGGAGCCGGCCCAACTGGTGGCCCTCGAGATAGTATTCCACCCAAAATTATTTCAAGCACTCCGCTCCCATTTCAAACAAATTATACCGGAAAGCAAATTGTATTAAACTTTGAAGAATACGTTGCTCTCGACAATCTTTCCGATATAATTGTTTTTTCGCCACCGCTGACAAAAAAACCAACAATTAAAGTGCAAGGGAAATCGGTGGTCGTAACCATTGACGAAGAATTTGCGCCTAACAGAACCTATTCTGTTGATTTTAAGAATGGAATAAAAGATTACAACGAAGGAAACAAAATTGAGAATTACCGCATTACATTCTCAACCGGAGACCATATTGATACGCTCAGAATTGGGGGATTTCTAATTGATGCTCTTACACTAGCGCCAATCGAAAATTCAGTTTCACTACTGTATCTAACTGAAAATGACTCGCTTTTTAAAACAACAACTCCTAATTTCATCGCTAAATCGGATAAGAAGGGGTATTTTCTTTTTGATAATTTACCCGATGCCCAATTCAAACTTTACGGGTTAACCGATGGTGATAAAAACTTATATTATTCGCAAGCAACAGAGCAAATTGCATTCTCCGACACGCTAATACGTCCAACGGCAACTTTTGTGAGTAAAATTGATACTATTGTTTCGGAAACAGACACAGTTATTACTACTGGCTATACCGAGTATTCTCCTTTAGATTTAAACATAAAACTCTCGTTAGAAGACGATTACAATCAATACTTAACATCATTCAAGAGAGTAAATAAAGATCAAATTCAATTCGTTTTCAACGAGACTCTTACCCATCCAATTCAGACAAAATTACTGAGTCCCGAAACTTCAAATGAATGGGAGTACATGGAGTTCAGTAAAAATAAAGACACAGTAAATATCTGGATTACAGATTCATTAACTGCCGCCAACGATACCCTGATTACAGAGTTAACTTACCCTTCAACAGACTCGACCGGGAACATTGTTGCAACTACCGATACGTTGAAAATGCTATACTCTAAAAGTGAAAAGACACAAAAAGGCAAACCTGAAGTAAAAGTTGAGCCAAAAGCCAAGCTCTTCTCCTTTACAACAAACTTAGCTCAGAGCAATTTCGACATCTATAAAATGATTACCCTTGAAGCTCCGTCTCCAATTCAAAATATTGATAAAGAAATGATTACACTGAATGAGACAATCAACGATTCTACTTTCAAACCAGTAGACTTTGAACTTCAATTGGCTCCGAATTCGAAAAGAAAATACACTATAAATTACAAGCCTTCGGGAAATACGAAGTATGTTCTTTCAATGGATTCGGCTGTGGTTAAAACTCTTACCGGAATTGAAAATGAGGGTTTCAAAACCTCTTTTACAACTCAAAAAGCTGATTATTATGGAACTCTGATTGTTGAAATATCGGGTATTGATAGCGTTGGAATCGTTCAACTAATAAAAAGCGGAAAGACCGAGGAGATTATTTCTGAAATGAAATTAGATTCAACCTCAAAAACAATAACATTCAACTACTTAAAACCTGACACCTATTCACTTAAACTAATTGCAGACCGAAATAATAATGGGAAATGGGATCCAATTAATCTTGAAAAAAAGGAGCAAGCAGAGGCTGTTTACTATTTTCCAAAAACAATTCAAGCAAAATCGAACTGGGAGATGAAGGAAAGTTGGGCTGTTGTTCCTGAAAACGGACAAAAAAGAGAAGTCGTAACGGATAATTCTTCAGATAAAAAACCAGAAAAAAAATAACTATCTTCACTAAAAAAATAAAAGATATGGCAACAATTAGAAATCTCAAAAAGGATGTAAGGTTTTTAACCGAACAATTATTGACCGATACATTAGAAGTGTCAGAGATGGTTAACGAAAAAGATAAACAACAAGTTCTGGATCTAGTTATTGAAATTGCAAGGTTTCATAACGAATTGATTGGCAAAATAAACCATCCTGACGGAAAAGAAAATCCGAAGTTGGTAAAAAGTTACTTCCGCAAAATATCATTAGATTTACTATCCGGATGCAACGATATTTATGCCAAAATCGGCAAATTGATTCCAGAATAATCAGCTGAAAATCCCATTCATCAGATACGGATGCAAATCTCCACTCAAACCAACGGGGGCTGAATTCCGAATCTGATGAGCCAATTGGATACAAGGCTTAGCATCATCAAGCCCAAAGCCATTTCCCGAAAGTATATTCTTGTAGGTTTCGGTATGCAAATTTGCAAAGCCTTCGCTAAACTCAATTTCCTCGCCACCAAGCATTATCGATCGAAAAGTCCGTATTCCCTTCTCCTTAACATCAGCAGGAATATCATTGTAATCGAGGCTCAAAAACCAGCGAACACGAGCTTTTTCCAGCTGAAGAAACCCTGATGCTTTATCGTCGTGCGAAATATGCACAACACTCTCTTTTACGCTCCCAAAAATCCAGATCAGCATATCGAAAAAATGAATTCCAATATTTGTAGCTATCCCGCCCGATTTCATCACATCTGTTTTCCAACTTTTAAAATACCACTTGCCCCTCGATGTAATGTAAGTCAAGTCAATATCATAGATCTTATCTGAATGGTCATTTTTGATTACTGAACGAAGCTCTTTAATTACAGGATGGTGTCGAAGCTGAAGAATATTGTACACTTTTTTCCCGGTTTCTTGCTGAAGTTTTTCGAGTGCAATTATATCTTCAGGATACAAAACAAGTGGTTTCTCGCAAATAGCATCCATGCCATTGTTCAGCGCAAATTCGATATGCGAACGATGCCTAAAATTTGGGGTGCAAATACTGCAATAATCAATAGGTGAACTAGATGCCTGAATATTTTTCACAAAATCGGCAAAGCGATCAAAATCAGTAAAAAAATCAGCTTCAGGGAAATAGCTATCCATACGGCCCATAACATCAAAATCGTCGGCAGCAACAACAAGATTGTTTATAGTCTCCTTTATTGCCTTTATATGTCTCTCGGCTACAAAACCCGCAGCACCAATTAATGCAAATTTTTTCATCAAAAAATAAAATTTAGCTCAACTTAAATCCTCAGATTATCAAATTGAAGTATCAATACTACAGTTTATATACTTTCTCCGATGCTTTCCCAATCAGGTTTCTCAAATCGACAATCAACTTAGAATTCGATTCAACAAAATCGGGAATAAAGTCGCTATGATTGGTTGTAATAACCACACAATCAAAGCCATTCAACACAGAAGCGGAATACTCAAGCGACTGAAGATGATTTCCATCGGGAGTATCAACTTCTGAAATATATGGATCGCAATAAGAAACAACCCCTCCTTTGCCAATCACTTCGTCGATAATTTTTAATGCGGCCGATTCGCGGGCGTCGTTAATATTTGGTTTATAGGCAACACCTAGGAATAGAATTTTGCTGCCGTTGACTGCTTTCTGTTGTTTATTCAGAGCCGAGTTAATTTTGATTGCCATACGATGGGGCATCATCATGTCGATGTGACCGGCCGTGTGAATCATCGAAAGATCGAAATTGTACTTTTTCGCAATGTACTCGAGGTAAAACGGATCGAGGGGAATGCAGTGCCCACCAATGCCCGGACCAGGATAAAACGGCTGAAAACCAAATGGTTTAGTCTTGGCCGCATCAATAACCTCCCATATATCAATATCCATTTTCCCGCACAACAAGGCCAGTTCATTAATTAGGCTGATGTTCACCAACCGGTATGTATTTTCGAGAATTTTCACCATCTCTGCTACACGTGGCGAACTAACAGTGTGAACTTTCTGAATTGCTTTTGAGTAAATTTTCTCTCCAATTTGGATTCCATTCTGAGATAATGCGCCAATGATTTTTGGTGTATTCTGAGTGTTAAACTCTTTATTTCCGGGATCAATTCTTTCGGGTGAAAATGCCAACCAGAAATCAACATCATGTTTTAACCCTGATTTTTCTTCAATGATCGGAAGCATAAAATCTTCTGTTGTAGTTGGATATGTGGTGCTTTCAAGGCAGACAAATGTACCAGGATTCATGTTTCGGCCAATTTCGTTACAAGCCGATTCAATGAAACTCATGTCGGGTTTTTTAAAATGATCGAGCGGCGTTGGAACACAAATTATAATTGCATCGCAACGTTTCAATAATGAAAAATCGGAAGTAGCCTTTAAGCTTCCTTCGTCCACAACCTTTTCCAACTCAGAAGAAACAATGTCGTCGATGTAATTTTCTGAACGATTGATCATTGCCACTTTTGTAGCTGATTTATCGAAGCCAATTACCTCAATACCTTTTTCGGCAAAAGCAACCGCAAGTGGTAACCCAACATATCCGAGACCAATTACGCCAAGAACAATCTCGTTCTTATCTATCTTGCTTAAAATTTGATCTTTGCTATTCATTTTCAGGTTGAAGTTTTCCGTTAACAAGCTTATATTTTTGACCTGACTCGGGGCAAGTCAACGTATTGTCCAAAATGATACCACATTGGCTTACCCAACCTGTTTGTTGCGCCGGAACACCAACTACCAACGCATAAGGTTCAACATTCTTCGTAACAACAGCCCCTGCTCCAATGAATGAAAATTCGCCTAACGTAACACCGCAAACAATTGTAGCATTGGCACCAATGGTTACACCTCGATTAACTTTTGTGGCTTTGAACTCGTTCTTCCGCTCAACCGAAGCGCGTGGATTTATTACATTGGTAAAAACACAACTGGGTCCGCAAAAAACATCGTCGCCAATTTCGACCGAATCGTAAACACTTACATTGTTCTGAATCTTAACGTTATTGCCAATCACAGCTTTACTGCCCACAAAAACATTCTGACCAAGATTGCAATTCTTACCAATAACTGCTCCTGACATAACGTGGCTGAAGTGCCAGATTTTAGTTCCTTCTCCAATCGATGCACCAAGATCAATCACCGCTGTTTCGTGTGCAAAATATTTTTCGACTTTACTCATTCTAAAATGTCTTTTAACACGTTGCAGACAAGATCGATATCTTCTTCTGTTATCAGACCATGCATTGGTAGAGAGAGTACCGTATCGGAAAGTAATTCCGAAACTTCGAACTCTTTGTCGTAGCTAGGCAATTTTGAAAATGCCAGTTGCTTTGGCAATGGCAACGGATAATGAACCGCTGTTGGTATTCCTCTCTCGGCCAATTTTTTGCGAACAGAATCTCGTTTATCAATTCCGATTGTGAATTGCGCCC
>CAZRXT010000049.1:0-11529 GCA_964604035.1 uncultured Prolixibacteraceae bacterium
GTTTGGTTGTCGATAAAGATTCAAAAGAAGCACTGGTTGGTGTTGAAGTACAAATAGAAGGTCTGAACATGAAAACATACACCGATTTCGACGGCAAGTTCACATTTTCCGATCTTAAACCGGGCGAATACAACGTTACTGCCTCGTATATTTCGTATAAAAAGAACATTGTTGAGCTGGTTGATGCAAAAAACCAAAACAATCAGGTCTCAATAAAACTCGAGTCATCGAATTAAATATTTTTTCCAATACTTCAGTCTCATTTACGGTCATTGCTGAAAAGCAGTGACTTTTTTATTTGCAGAAAAATACTCCTGAATACTGCAAAAAATTGCCCCGGCACAATGAGGTAAAACCTCGGGTGGCCGGGGCTATTTTTTTGCAGAATTTTAAATCTCTCGATCTAATATATATCTTAGCATTTCATTGTATTTCCACAAAAAAATGAAGTCAAACGCTGTTTTTGGGTCAAAAAAATCGAATAAATCGTCCGAAAACGAATCTTTTCAAGAGATTTCGGCTATTGTGTTGAATATTTTTCAACTACTGGGCGAGAGTAAAACCATTGCCGACGCTCTCAGTTTGTATTGCAATTTGCTTGTGAAAGACGAAATTGCGTTTTCAGTCCGCATTTTATTCAACAACCTCGAATACCAGAGCAACAATTTTGCTGAAACAACCTTTGGGGCAACGCGCAATTTCGAAACTCCCGATCTCAAAAAGGGGGTTGTAGATGTCTTTGTTTCCGACGAAGAACGTTTGCCTCAAATCGAATCGTTATCAGACACTTTACTCCCGTTTCTGATTGGGGTAATTTCAAAATTCCAACTTCAGAAACTGGTAGCAAACAATATTGAGCGCGAAAAAGAACTTCATAGCATTAACCGTACAGCCGAGATACTGAAGAAAAGCATGAATCTCGACGATCTGCTTCAGAATGTTTGTTCAGCAATGCCCGACGCGATGCAATACCCCAACCACACTGCAATACGTATAACCTACGAAGGCAAAGCATTCATCAGCATAAACTTTAAAGAAACGCCTTGGGTGTTGCGGCAAGTGTTTGAAACGCCCGACAATAAGCAAGGCAGTATCGAAATATTTTATTTGAAAGAATTTCCCGACGAAGACGAAGGCCCTTTTCTAACCGAAGAGAGGAACTTGATCAACAACCTTTCGGCTCTGATTTCGGGAACCGTTTCGAAAAAGGCGCTGCAAGAATTATTGCTCCGCAACACCGAACGTATCAAAGAGTTGAAAGGAATTAATACCACTTCTGAAATTCTTAAAAAGGGGTATCCTCTCGATGTTACATTGAAAAAGATTTGTGCAATACTCCCTGCTTCGTGGCAATATGTTGACCATACTGTAGCACGGATAACTTACAATAGTTGGGTTTTCAAAAGTCCGAAGTTCGAAGAAACGCCATGGCGAATGGCTCAGAGTTTTGAGATATCGAAAGGAAAAAAAGGGCTTATCGAAATATTTTATCTGCGAGAATTTCCGCTCGAGGCCGAAGGTCCTTTCCTTGCCGAGGAACGTAACTTGCTCATCAACATTGCAAATCTTATTGAAGGGTCGGTAACCCGCGATGTTTTCAATAAATTGAAAAGCGAAAACACCGAGCGCCTCAAAGAGTTGAATGCCATTAACCAAACATCGCTTATTATTGAAGAGAGCTTGTCGGTTGATGAAACATTGCAGGCAATTTGCAAAATACTGCCCAGCTCATGGCAATTTCCAAAACATACCGAAGCCCGAATTAAATTTGAAGGGAAGGTTTATGTTTCGAAAAAATTTGTCGAGACTATTTGGGCTCAGCGCGAAGATTTTGTTACAATCGACAACAGAAAAGGAACCATTGAAATTTTCTACCTTAAAAAATTTCCAAGCGAATGGGAGGGGCCTTTCCTTGCCGAAGAACGTAACCTGCTTGTAAATATTGGGAAACTTATTAGCGGATACCTTAATAACATTAAGGGGCGCGAAATTTTTCACAAAAGCGTATTCATGTCGAACCAGGCGCATAAGTCCGACGAGTTTCGCAATTCGCTGATGAACAAGAATAAAAAGCCACTTCAGCTCTATTTCAATCAACAATCGCTCGACAAGTACGTCTATCTCGACATGATGAAGTTCAAGGTAAAACACATCTTGTTTGTGGCCACGCTTTACGATGCTTTTACCCTTGAAAGCGAAGATTCTTTTTTCGAACGATTCCTGGGCGAAATATACCAGTACAGTCTTTTTTCATTGCCACGTATCACCGGGGTCTCGTCGTTAGACGAGGCGCTTGAAGTTCTCGCCACATCTCAAATCGACCTAATAATTTTAATGGTGGGAATGGATAATGAAACTCCAATAGCAATTAGCAAAAAAATAAAAGAGCAACACGAATCGATACCTATCTATCTGCTTTTGAACAACAAAAGCAATGTAAAATATTTCGAAGAGCTTGTGCCAACCATTAATTCGGTTGAAAAACTATTTGTGTGGAATGGCGATTCGTCTATTCTTTTTGCAATAGTGAAATCGACAGAAGACAAAGTAAATGTTGAAAACGACACAAAAATTGGGCTTGTAAGGGTAATTCTCCTCATTGAAGATTCTCCAATTTATTACTCAAAATACCTTCAGTTTTTGTACACAATTATTTTTGGTCAGGTACAGCAGATTTTGCCCGAGGTTGAAAAGAATGAATTAGACAAGATTTGTAAAATGCGTTCGCGCCCAAAAATTTTGTTGGCGCGCAACTACGACGAAGCCATTACAATTTTCAATAAATACAAAGATTTTCTGCTCTGTGTAATCTCCGATGTTGAGTTCGACAGGGGCGGTAAACTCGACAAGCAAGCCGGAGCACGATTTATAAAATATGTAAAATCGCACATCTTCGATTTGCCGGTTATTTTGCAATCGTCTGAAAATGAAAACGAAAAGCTAGCTAAAAAACTCAATGTAAAGTTCCTGAACAAAAACTCGGAGACTTTAATGACCGACATTAAGAAGTATTTGATAAGTTATCTTGGTTTCGGAAATTTCACTTTCAGAGATAAAGAAGGGAACAAGATTGCAGTGGCTAAATCGTTGCGCGATTTCGAAACGCTACTGAACCAAGTCCCCGACGAATCGTTTTACCTCCACGCTTCCGAAAATCAGTTTTCGCTTTGGCTCATGGCTCGGGGCGAAATTCAGCTTGCAAAAACGTTGAACCCAATTTCGGTAGCCGATTTCCCTGACATGACTGCCATGCGGAAATCTTTTACAGCTATTATTCAGAAATATAAAGAAGAAAAGAAGAAAGGAAAAATCCTTAACTACGATGAAACATCGACAATCGACGAGCGAAATATTGTTTCTTTTGCCAGTGGTTCGTTGGGCGGAAAGGGCCGGGGCCTTGCTTTTGTAAGTACCTTAATTAATAATTTCGACTTTTCTAATTTGTCCGATAAAATCAACATTACAACACCAATTACAATTATTATCGGCACCGATGAGTTTCAGAATTTCATTTCGAAAAACAAACTTTTCCCTCTCACAATAAACCCCAACATCTCGTACGAACAGTTGAAATATGAATTTGTACAGTCGCAATTGTCGCAAGAACTAGAAATAAAGTTGAAAGATTTTGTGATGCAGATCGACAAACCATTTGCTGTTCGTTCGTCGAGCACATCCGAAGATTCAATTGCCCAACCATTTGCCGGCGTTTTCGACACCTATATAATACCGAACTCCGCCGACAATAAGCGTATTGTTTTCGAACGCATTTGTACCGCAATAAAACTTGTGTATGCCTCGGTTTATTCAGTCAAGGCAAGGGTTTACTTCAGTGCCATCCATCATAAAATTGAAGAAGAACGCATGGCCGTTGTAATTCAGGAATTGGTTGGAAGCCAGCACGAACAATATTATTATCCGCACATAAGCGGGGTTGCTCAGTCGTACAATTACTACCCTGTTTCGAACATGAAGCCCGAAGAGGGTTTTGCAGCTGCCGCTGTCGGATTGGGTTCGTACGTTGTCGATGGCTGGAAGTCGTATCGTTTTTCGCCTTGCTACCCAAAGGTTTCGATGTTTTCGATAAAAGATTTATTGAATAGTACCCAGGTTAAATTTTATGCCCTCGACACAGAGATGGACGATGTCGATTTTCTGAAAAATGGCGAGCTGGCATCGCTCAAGATGCTTGATATTAGCGAAGCTGAAAAACATGGCACATTAAAACACTGTGCTTCGGTTTACAATGCAAACAACGATAGGGTAGAACCGGGCTTGAGTGGCTATGGTCCAAGGGTTATTAATTTTGCCAATATTTTGAATTATAATTATATACCTCTTGCCGAAACTATTAGCACAATGCTTAATACGGTGCAGGATGCTTTTGGTTCGCCGGTTGAAATTGAATGGGCTGTTAATCTCGAAAAAGCAAAAAATGGACTCCCATCGTTTTATCTTTTGCAAATTAAGCCATTGATAGGCACTCAGTTGTTCAAGGGAAAAGATATTTCGAAACTCGACAAGAATGATATGTTGCTTTACACCCGATCGAGTGTGGGAAATGGTGAAATAGAGAATATTTGCGATATAATTTATGTCGATAACGAAAAGTTTAACAAGTTGAAGACCCTCGATATGCTAAAAGAAATCGAGTATCTGAACAACCTTATGGTTAACGAAGATCGTAAATATGTATTGATTGGTCCGGGCCGCTGGGGTACGCGCGATCAGTTTTTGGGCATTCCCGTTGTTTGGTCGCAAATATCGAATGCAAAGGTAATTGTTGAGGTTAGCCTCGATAATTTTCCGCTCGACTCATCGCTGGGGTCGCATTTTTTCCATAATGTAACGTCAATGAATATTGGTTATTTCTCGGTGCAGCACTCGTCTGTTACCGATTTTATCCGATGGGATATGTTTAATAATCTGTCGGTTATTAACGAGACGAAATACTTCAAACATGTTCGTTTTGAAAAGCCATTCACAATTTTTATGGATGGGATTCACCGAACTTCAGCAATATTTTTTAAGAAAGAAGAGACCGAAGAATGATTAATGTAGGCATTTATAACGAGCATAAATTAGCTCTTGAAGGTATAACTCAACTAGTTCAGAATTATTCTGAGTTTAATGTGGTTGTGGCTTGTGAGAATAAGTCGGTATTGTTAGACAAGCTGAAACTCTTTCAGGTAAATGTGCTCTTGCTGAGCCTTCAGGATGTTTCGGTAAAAAACACCAATTTTATTGTACAGCTTTCAATTAGTTTTCCCAAAGTCAAAATTCTTATTGTCTCTACTTTCAACAGCGAAGATATGATCTTGAAAACGGTTAAAGCTGGAGCAAAAGGCTTTTTGGGAAAAGAATCAGACGCCAGCGATATGGTCGAAGCAATTTATACCCTTCGGAATGGCCACGATTATTATAGTAAATCTATTACCGATCTGTTGTTGAGCAGGTATGTAAATACATTGAATAGTGCCGAAGATTATCAGAATGAAGCTTTTGAGTCGTTAAGTTCGCGTCAGATAGAGATTCTTAAAATGTGGGGCGAAAGCCATTCGAACCAAGAAATTGCCGATAAGTTATTTATCAGTGTCCGCACCGTCGAATCGCATAAAAATCATATAATGCAGAAGTTAAACCTCAAAAGCACAGTCGATTTGGTGAAGTTTGCCATCAAAAACAACATCATTGAAATCTAGCTTCTTTTCTCTTCAAAAATAGGTCGTACGTAAAATACGTAATTCGGCAGCCATTTTTTCCATCCTATATGGTGTTCATTATTTTTGGCAACAGAAAAATTTGTTCAGAACAAGCAAGTTTTTCGTTTTCTTCAAAAGAGATCTTAATAAAAATTGCTAATAAATAAAAAATTACAAAATGGCTGACATTTTAAATGTAAAAGTGAGCGAATTCATGGCAAAAGTAATTGCCAAGAATCCAGGTGAATCTGAATTTCATCAGGCAGTTCAAGAAGTTGTAGAATCTTTGATGCCTTTCATCTTAGAAAACCCAAAGTACAGCGATGCTAAAATTCTTGAAAGAATGGTTGAGCCAGAAAGGGTTATCATGTTCCGCGTACCATGGCTCGACGATGCAGGTAACTTCCAAATCAACAGAGGTTTCCGTATCGAAATGAACAGCGCCATTGGACCTTACAAAGGTGGTTTGCGTTTACACCCTACTGTAAACCTTGGTATTTTGAAATTCCTTGCCTTCGAACAAGTTTTGAAAAACAGCTTAACAACATTGCCTATGGGTGGTGGTAAAGGTGGTTCAGACTTCGATCCTAAAGGAAAATCGGACAATGAAATTATGCGTTTCTGCCAAAGCTTTATGACAGAATTGCAACGTCATATTGGTCCTGATACCGACGTTCCTGCTGGTGACATAGGTGTTGGTGGCCGCGAAATTGGTTTCATGTTTGGTCAATATAAAAGAATCCGCAACGAATTTACCGGTGTGTTAACTGGTAAAGGGTTGGAATGGGGTGGCAGCTTAATCCGTCCAGAAGCTACTGGTTACGGTACTGTTTACTTTGCTGAAGAAATGTTGAAAACAAGAAACATTGAATTCAAAGGCAAAACTGTTGTAATCTCGGGTTCAGGTAACGTTGCTCAATATGCAGTTGAAAAAGTTATCCAATTGGGTGGTAAAGTTGTTACTTTGTCCGATTCAAATGGTTACATCTACGATGCAGCTGGTATTACAACTGAAAAACTTGCTTTCGTTTTCGAATTGAAAAACATTAAACGTGGCCGTATTTCAGAATATGCCGAAAAATTCGGTTGCGAATATGTTGCAGGAAAAACTCCATGGGGTGTTAAATGTGATATCGCTTTACCATGTGCAACTCAAAACGAATTGAACATCGACGATGCAAAAGCATTGATCAAAAACGGTTGTTTCTGTGTTGCCGAAGGTGCTAACATGCCTTCTACTGCCGAAGCTGTTGAAGAATTTATCGCTGCAAAAATATTATATGCTCCTGGTAAAGCTTCAAATGCAGGTGGTGTTGCTACTTCTGGTTTGGAAATGACTCAGAATTCAATGCGTTTACCTTGGACTCGCGAAGAAGTTGATGCAAAATTACACCAGATCATGATCAATATTCACGCTACTTGTGTGAAATATGGTACTGAAGCTGATGGTACAATCAACTACGTTAAAGGTGCTAACATTGGCGGTTTCATCAAAGTTGCTGATGCAATGATGGCTCAAGGTTTAGTATAGCATAATTTAGTGTTGAAATATTCGAGGGGTGTCCGGTTTCGGACGCCCTTTTTTTTGCAAAAAAGGCAAATGGTATCATTGGGGGAATGATTATTTTTGACGAAGTAATCTTTTAATTCCTTGTTATGCAACGGATAACTTTTCTTGGTATTCTGACCTTTGTTCTTATTTTCAAATTGGGAGTACACACTCTTTTTGCCCAAAGCGCAATGACTAATGTTTCGTCGCGAAAATGTACAAGCTTAAATGGAAAGTGGAATGTAATTATCGACCCAACAGATATTGGGAACTGGAGGCAGGTTTGGCTTGAAAAAAAACCTGATAAGAAGACAGATTTTGTTGAATATTCCTTCGATGGTGGGCCGCAACTAGCTGTTCCTGCTGATTTTAATTCTCAAATGCCAGAGCTTACCCACATGGAAGGTACTGTGTGGTATAAACAGACGTTCAGTTATCGGTTGCCTAAAGATAAAAGAGTATTTCTGCACTTTGGAGCTGTAAACTATTTTGCCGACGTGTACCTTAATGGCAGCTTAATTGGAAAACATGAAGGTGGTTTCACCCCTTTTCAGTTCGAAATTACAGACAAGCTCAACGATGCTGAAAATGTGATTGTTGTTAGGGTAAACAATCAGAGGGCGAAAGATGGAATTCCCTCTCTTGGTTACGATTGGCTAAACTATGGTGGAATTACCCGCGATGTTAATTTGATCGAAACTCCTAAAACTTATATCGACGATTACTTCGTTCAACTGAAAAAGAATTCTTTAAACGAGGTGCTTGGTTGGGTTAAGCTAAAAGGCGATTCGGCTTTGCAAAAGGTTAATGTGGTGATTCCGGAGCTGAATTTAAACTTTCATTCTCAAACTAATAGCGAAGGATTGGCCGAGGTGAACTTTACTTCTGAAATTAAGCCTTGGTCGCCCGAAGAACCAAAACTTTACAAGGTTATTATTGAAACGGAAACGGATACTGTTATTGATGAAATTGGTTTTCGAAGTATTGAGGTTGTAGGGAATCAGGTTTTTCTGAATGGTAAACCTATTTTCCTGAAAGCTGTAAATATTCACGAGGAAAATCCGCTGAAAAAAGCAAAAGCAGTTGATGAAAAAGATGCCGCGCTTTTGCTGGGCAGTGCAAAAGAACTTGGGTGCAACCTGGTTCGGCTAGCTCATTATCCTCACAACGAATACACCGTGAAACTTGCTGAGAAAATGGGGTTGATGGTTTGGGACGAAATTCCGGTTTATCAGCATATTGAATTTTCGGCATCGGGCGTAACCGATAAAATGAGTTTGATGGCTCGCGAAATGATAAAAAGAGATCGGAACCGTTGCAGTGTTGTTTTCTGGTGTATTTCAAACGAAACGTATTCGTTCACTCCAAATCGCGATATTGCACTGATTGACCTGGCCAAAGAGTGCCGCTCACTCGATTCTACGCGCTTGCTTACCACCGTAATAAACAATCAGGGATACGACAATAATACGCTCAATGTTTGGGACACGCTTTATCGTTATTTCGACGTGATGTCTGTAAATGAATACATTGGTTGGTATATTCCGTGGCAGGGAAAACCTTCGGATACGAAGTGGAGTTTAGTGTGTCCCGATAAGCCTTTGTTTATCTCAGAGTTTGGTGGCGAGGCTCTTTATGGCAGCAACTTTGGGCCAAAAGATGAAGCAGCTTTTTACAGCGAAGAGTATCAGGAGAAAATCTACAAAGACCAGATAGAACTGTTTAAGAGTGCACCAAATTTGGTTGGTGTTTGTCCTTGGCTGTTGTTCGATTATCGTTCGTTGGGAAGGATGCACCCGGTTTATCAGAGCGGATACAACCGTAAAGGGCTGCTTTCTGATGGTGGTGAAAAGAAAAAAGCCTGGTTTGTGATGCGCGATTATTATAAGAGTGTCAGAAACATCGATTGAAATTTTTAAGTTTGATGAATCGAAATAGAAAAATAAATACGATTACGATGAGAGTCAATGCAATTGGATTAATCTCTTTATTGTTGCTGTGTTCAGCAATGGTTAATGCTCAGAAGAGCAAGGTTTTTGAATTAAAATCACCCGATAGTATTATTGCATTAAAGGTCGAAGTTGGCACTACAACGCAGTGGTCGGTACAACACCAAGGTCAGCAAATTATTGCGCCTTCATCCATCTCGCTTCAGTTGGACAACGGCGAAGTGTTGGGACACAACGTCAAAATTGGTTCGTCGGGAACTGAACAGGTCGACAAGACCTTTGCCGCTGTTCATTACAAAAAGTTGATTGTTGCCGATAAATACAATGAACTAACTATTAATTGCAAAGGCGATTATAGTATCGTTTTTAGAGTTTACAATGATGGCGTTGCCTATCGCTTTTCAACAAAGAAGAGAGGTGAAATCATTATTGAAAATGAAGAGGCGAACTTTAATTTTGCTGCCGATCATAAAGCATTTATTCCGTATATGTGGGATTACCGGGGTGGCGAAAAATTCAACCACTCATTCGAGGCACTTTACACCGAGATACCGATTTCTCAGTTTGCTACCGATTCGCTCGCTTTTTTGCCTCTTTTGGTCGATGTTGGGAATGATAAAAAGGCTGTTATCATTGAAGCCGATTTGGAAGATTACCCTGGAATGTACCTTAATCTGAATTCAACAAAAAAAGGGTTTATGGGTGTTTATGCTCAATACCCGCTCGAGACGAAGAAGGGTGGCTATTTAGATATGAATGAGATTCCAACCCGGCGTGCCGATTTTATAGCTAAAACAACTGGTTCACGAGATTTTCCATGGAGAGCAGTTGTAATTAGTGCCAACGATAAGGAGTTGCTTGATAATGATATGGTTCAAAAATTGGCCTCTCCATCAAGAATTACTGACGTTTCGTGGATTAAACCGGGTAAGGTTGCTTGGGATTGGTGGAACGACTGGAATATTTCACATGTTGATTTTAAGGCTGGGTATAATACCGCAACGTATAAATATTACATCGATTTTGCTGCTGCCAATAAGTTGGAATATATTGTGATGGATTGGGGATGGTCGAGCAAATCGGATCTTTTTGAGCTTACAGCTCCCGATATTAATCTTCAGGAAATAATTGGTTACGGAAAGCAAAAAGGTGTTGATATCGTGCTTTGGGCTTCGTGGTATGCCGTAAAAACCCAAACCGATAAAGCTTTCTCGTTCTATTCTAAGATGGGTGTAAAAGGTTTCAAAATAGATTTTATCGACAGAGACGACCAAGTAGCGGTGGCTTCTTTGTACGAAATTGCCAAGAAAGCTGCCGAATATAAACTTATTGTCGATTATCATGGTGCGTTTAAGCCAACCGGATTGCAGCGTACTTATCCCAATGTGGTTGGTTACGAAGGTGTGAAAGGGTTGGAGAATTACAAATGGGCAGTTGAAGATCAGCCTCGTTATGCGGTAAGTATTCCCTTCATTAGAATGATGGCCGGCCCTATGGATTATACTCCGGGTGCTATGCGCAATTCAACTAAAACGAATTACCGATCGGTTGAGGCAATGCCAATGAGCCAAGGGACTCGTTGCAATCAAATGGCTATGTATGTGATGTATGAGGCTCCGTTTCAGATGCTTTCCGACAACCCGACGGTTTATATGAAAGAGCAGGAGTGCACCGATTTCATTGCCAAAATACCAACTACAACCGACCAAACCGTGGCGTTGGATGGGAAAGTGGGCGAGTATGCAGCCATTGCCCGCAAGAAAGGCGATACTTGGTTTGTTGGTGCTATGAGCAACTGGAATCCTCGCGAAATCACACTCGACTTTTCGTTTCTTGGTGAGGGTAATTATAGGGCTATTATTTTCAAAGATGGTATAAATGCCGATAGAGATGCTACCGATTATAAAGCGGAAGAGGCAATAGTTACATCGTCTGAGAAACTAAAAATTCAACTTGCCCCAGGTGGTGGCTGGGTTGCCCGAATTGAAAAGATAAACTAACAACTGTTTAGCCTGATTAGAATCTAAATCATTGTTTTTAAGATCTATTCTTGAAGTTTTGAGGTGAATTAATTTCATCTTAGGTAGTGTTTTTTGTCCCGACTATGATTCAAAAAGAAACAGGTTTGTGTTATATCATTGGTCATATTGAACTTGGACTAGTGTTCAAATCGTGTTTTCCCCGATGATTTGTGTACATTTGGCAAAATTTCAGAATTTGGAGATTGTATTTTTTAAGGTTTACTGCGTTTGGCACAGGTTATTCCCGATAACCGAATCATTTCGTTTGGCAATACTTTCAATATCATTAGCCCATAAATCAGAAGTTT
>CAZRXT010000050.1:0-6217 GCA_964604035.1 uncultured Prolixibacteraceae bacterium
GTACATTTGCCGAATTTTTAAAGAAAACGGAGGACTAATATGGCAATTTATTCAAACGAAATTTCGCGCACTTTTAGCGAATACCTTTTGATTCCCGGGCTTACCACAGCCGCTTGTACCCCAGACAATGTAAAACTGAATACACCTTTGGTGAAGTTTAAAAAGGGAGAAACCCCTTCATTAGAACTTAATATTCCGTTTGTTTCAGCAATCATGCAGTCGGTTTCGGATGATAAAATGGCTATTGCTCTTGCTCGTAATGGAGGTTTATCGTTCATTTTCGGTTCTCAATCAATCGAAACTCAGTGCGAGATGGTTCGCAAGGTGAAGAAATATAAGGCTGGTTTTGTTGTTAGCGATGCAAATATAACTCCCGAGAGTACGTTGCGCGATGTTCTGCTTCTAAAGGAAAAAACCGGATACTCTACCGTTGGCGTTACCGAAGATGGAACATTTAACGGCAAATTGCTGGGAATGGTTACTAGCCGCGATTATCGTCCAACACGTGATCCTCACGATCTGAAAGTGAAAGAATTCATGACACCGTTCTCAAAACTAATTACAGGGAGGCTAGGCATCTCGCTCAACGAGGCTAATGATGTTATTTGGGACAATAAATTGAATTGCCTTCCTATTATTGACGACGACCAAATGTTGCAATATTTCGTTTTCCGCAAAGATTACGACAGTCATAAAGAGTACCCACATGAACTTTCCGATTCTAACAAAAAACTTTTAGTTGGAGCAGGTATCAACACCCGCGATTACAAAGAACGTGTTCCTGAACTGGTGAAAGCCGGTGCCGACGTTCTTTGCCTCGATTCATCTGATGGTTTCTCTGTTTGGCAAAAAGAAGCAATTGAATTTATTAAAAAAGAATACAACGGACAGGTAAAAGTGGGCGCTGGAAATGTAGTAGATAAAGCTGGTTTCCTTTACCTTGTTGAAGCCGGTGCCGATTTTATTAAAGTAGGAATTGGTGGCGGTTCAATTTGCATTACACGCGAACAAAAAGGTATTGGTCGTGGACAAGCTACTGCTATAATTGAAGTAGCTCAGGCTCGCGATGAATATTTTGAACAAACCGGCATTTACGTTCCTATATGTTCCGATGGTGGTATTGTACAGGATTATCACATGGTGCTTGCATTGTCTATGGGCGCCGATTTTCTGATGATGGGGCGTTATTTTGCCCGCTTCGACGAAAGTCCTACCCGCAAATTAATGGTTAATGGTAACTATGTGAAAGAGTACTGGGGCGAAGGTTCGAACCGTGCTCGCAACTGGCAACGTTACGACATGGGAGGCAGCGATAACCTCAAATTTGAAGAAGGTGTTGATAGTTATGTGCCTTACGCAGGTAAGCTGAAAGACAATCTTGACATTTCTTTGGGGAAAATCAAATCGACTATGTGTAGCTGCGGTGTAACTACCATTCTCGATCTGAAAGTAAACGGTAAAATCACACTTGTATCTTCAACAAGCATTATTGAAGGTGGAGCTCACGATGTTATTCTTAAAGAAACAAGTAATAGAAGCTGATAATTGTTTTCAGGCTGATATTCAAAATATAAGATCATATATAAAACCTTTCGGAATTCGGAAGGTTTTATTTTTTACACTACCCTGCCCCGCAAATTTTCACCTATTCTTTAATTGGAGTCTTTGCTGTTTTGAACGAAAAATGTTTCTGAACAAAATAACTGTAAACAACAACAAAACAGGTGGTAAGTATTTTTGAAGGAGTAGCCCAAATCCCTACAACTTCGACAAAGAATTTCAGCAGCAGATAGTTCAATATAAGCGATCCTAAAACCGAAAGCCCGTAACGGAATAGCTGCACTTTTCCCCTTAATTCCGATTGGCTAAACGTAACATACTTGGCCAGCAGAAAACCGTTTGTGAACGTAACTGGAAAAACAATAAGTAAAGATGCGATGTATGAACTGATTGAGATAAAACCAAGGTCGATTATATCGTTTGTTAAAACGAAATTGTAAAGAATGTAGTAAAGAAAAATATCCAACGCAGTATTCATTCCTCCTGTAGCTGCATACCTGAATGTTACTAGTGAAATATACTTTGAAAAAGGAGGATAGAACCAATCAACAAAAGAGATTATGATTTGGCGAATTTTTCGTGCTATTACCATTGGCCATTTATAAAATTAGATGGCGAATATAGCTACTTTTTTATTTTTTATCAAAAGAAAAGCCGTCTCAATTTTATTGATTAAGACGGCTTTTCGATATAAATATATTATAATAAATTATAGCTCCCGATATACAATAGCATTAATAATCATACCTGCACCAACCGAAGTGAACACAATATTGTCGCCACTGTTAATTTCGTGGCCTTTCAATTTCTTTTTCTTCACCAAATCATAAAGTGTTGGTACTGTTGCCGATGAAGTGTTGCCAAGATCCTGAATTGTCATTGGCATGATATCAGAAGTAGACATTTTTACATTGTAAAGACCCATCAGACGTTGACAAATAGCTTCGTCCATTTTTTCGTTCGCCTGATGAATAAGCACTTTCTTAATATCGGTAAGCGTTAAGCCCGCTTTGTCAATTGCTTCCTTCGCAACTCCAGGAACATTCTTAAGTGCATAAACATAAACCTTATGCCCTTGCATTCTGATAAACGTCTCTTTTTGATTGTAATCAGGGTTTAGCGATGGCGATAGATTCAAAATATCGGCCCAATCAACTGCATCACTTCTTTCGGCAAAAGAGATAATTCCTACAGGCGTTTCGCTCTCAACAGCTTCAACAATTACGGCTCCTGCACCATCAGCAAAAATCATACTGTCGCGGTCGTGCGGGTCGCTAATTCGCGACATAACGTCGGCTCCAATTACAAGTCCGCGCTTATAAGTTCCTGATTTAAGCAGTGCATTTGCAACTATTAAAGATTGTATCCAACTTGGGCAACCGGCCATTACGTCGAATGCCGCCATCGAAGGTTTTACAATATTGAGGAATTGTTTTACCCTCGATGCAAGGTTAGGGATTGTTGCGGTTTGAGGGCTGTCGGAAGAAATATCACCAAAGTTGTGGCCAACAATGATGAAATCAAGCGACATTGGGTCAATACCCGAACTTTCCAATGCGTCTTTTGCTGCAAGTGCCGCAATATCTGAAGCTTTCTGATCTTTTCTAATCCAACGACGTTCCTGTATGTTGGTAATTTCCTGAAACTTATTTATGATTTCCTGATTCGGTCTTTCAATAAGTTTATTGTCTTTTGCATCGTAAAATTGATTTCCTAAAAAGTCCTCGTTCTTAACCACCACTTCTGGAATACAGCTTCCTGTGGCGATGATGGCTGTGTAAAGTTCTTTGCTCATAATTAAATCTAACTCACTAAAGTTTTTATTGAATATTTTTTAAGTTCTAAATTAACACCGTCGAAAACGGCATACGAGAAAAAGTTAAACCATTCGCCAAGTATTACAACACTTGTTTCTTTGTTTATCTTTTCATTCATCATGACGTGTCTGTGCCCAAAAATGAAGAAATCAATTTTGTTTTGTTGAATGTATCTCTTCGCAAATTTTATGGCCGACACAGAGTTTATATCGTCGATGTATTCGGGCTGAATGCCCTTTGATAACCTACTGCTCTTTGCCCACTGATGGCCAAACCACAATGCTACATTTGGGTGTAGTTTTGAAAACCAGAATTGCGCATGTTTGCTTGTGAACAAACGTTTTAGCCTGATATAACCTTTTTCGCTGGGGTCGAGACCATCGCCATGTCCTAGAAAAAATAATTTATCGTTTATCGATTGCACTATTGGTTCTCGGTGAATAATTACGCCTGTTTCGGTTGGCAGGTAATCGAAAACCCAAACATCATGATTTCCGGTAAAGAAATGCACAGGGATTCCTCTGTCCGAAAGTTCAGCAAGCTTGCCAAGTGTGCGAACAAACCCGCGAGGTACAACCTTTTTGTATTCGTACCAGAAGTCGAATATGTCGCCCAACAAATATATTTCAGAAGCATCTTTAGAAACTTCATCAAGCCAATTCACAAACAAGCGCTCCCTCTCAGGGT
This sequence comes from uncultured Prolixibacteraceae bacterium, assembly GCA_964604035.1. Taxonomy (GTDB): domain Bacteria; phylum Bacteroidota; class Bacteroidia; order Bacteroidales; family Prolixibacteraceae; genus CAYMTR01. The sequence goes on from CAZRXT010000050.1 coordinate 4,065, forward strand.
TGTTGTTCATGGCCGGAGCTCCTAAATGAATATCAGAAATGAAATATGTTTTGTTGCCTTTCAAAATGTACCATCTTTAGATGTATGATTAAGCACTGTGCAAAATCACTTTTTATAAAACGCGCACAAGTTAAAAAAAATCATATTACTGATGCGAGATTTGCTTTTCGATTGGCAAAAGAACCCAATATATGTCGAATATTGATATTCTTTAGTTAAAAATTTCGTTAAGTATTTTGTAAAGTTCAGGCCCTTTTATGTTTTTAGCAATTATCTGGCCTTCTTTATCGAGAAGATAATTCGATGGTATTTGTTGAATATTGTATTTTATTAGTGCGGTTTTACTTCCTTGCATATCGCCAACATTTACCCAGTTCATTTGGTCTTTTTGAATTGCTTGTGTCCATGCATTCCGGGCTGTGTCTATCGAAACCTGATAAATTTCGAACCCACGAGGTTTAAATAGTTGGTAGTTCTCTTTTAGTACTTGGTTCATCATTCGGCTCGAAGCATCGTAGGCCGACCAAAACTGCACCAACACATACTTGCCCCGTAACGACGAGAGCGAGATTTTTTCTCCCGATTGATTTGGCAGTGTTATGTCGGGCGAGTTTTCTCCAACTTCCTCAATATATTGCTTCACTTTTTGGTTTTGAACATCTTGTATTAGTTTTTTTGTGTCTTCATAAAGTGTCTTGGCATGTGCCGAATTTGGGTACATTGAGTTTAGTGCAGAAGCCGCTACTTTTATGGTTTGAAGATCCTGAATTACATATTCACCACTGTTAAAACGCTGGTAGATAGCAAGGATAGATGCAAGCGAGAATGGGTTATTGGTTACAAATCTCTTCGAAAATTCTTGTTGTTCCGATTTTACAAGGTTGATTTTAGCAATCCAGTTATTTCTCTTCTGCTCAAAGTCGGAGAGGTTTACGCTGAGGTTGATCAGCGAGTTTATCGAATCGATCTTTGCATTTGTTTTGGTCAGTTGCTGGTTGAGTTCTTTCACTTGGTGCGACCCATAAGATCCCTCAACTTTGTAATCGTTCGAGAAGTTGATAAAGTCGGCCGAGAACTTCACTTTCTCCATCGAATCAATCAATAAAGTGATGAATTTCTGCTCGTCAATTTTTAGCAAAAAGAATGTCGGTTCCGAAATTTTTCCATTAAGGCTAAAATTCCCTTTGCTGTCTACCTTCGATGAATCGAACGGAGTTGTACCATTTAGTTCGAGTTTTTCTAAATAGATTTTTGTGCCGGGCGAGTTGGTTATTTTACCTTCAATTTCAAAATTACCCGATTTGCTGCATGAAAACAACGCAAAAGCTATAATCAAAATCCAAAAATATCTTCTCACTTCTCTCAGTTTTTGTGAATTTGAAGCTAAAATAATATTAAAACGGAAAGTGTTTCTGTTTATAACATTTTTTAAGAGTTTTTCAAAATTTGAATATTCAAAAAAGCTATTTTTGCAACTCAAATCGAAATAATAAACTATTGAAAATCCACTACGTTATAGATTCTTTTGAGGCTTTAAACCCTGTTATTACCATTGGAACCTTCGATGGTGTTCATTTAGGGCACCGAAAGGTTATTGACCGGTTAAAGGAAATTGCCTCGTTGGCTGGTGGCGAAACAGTAGTTTTCACTTTCTATCCTCACCCTCGAATGGTTGTCTCAGCTAGCGAATCGAGCCTGAGATTGTTATCAACCTTTACAGAGAAAGCACATCAGCTAGAACTGGCAGGTATCGATCATCTCGTTGTTTTTCCCTTTACTATCGACTTTGCCGAGTTAACCTACGATGAGTTTATTAAGGAAATACTGATTGATAAACTGCACATGCACACCTTGGTGGTTGGCCACGATCATCGTTTGGGTAAAAATCGAGAGGGGACTTTTGAAAACATTTTTGCGCTATCGAAACGGTTATCGTTTAATGTTGAAAAGATTGAAACTTACCTGTTCGACGAAGTTGATGTTAGCTCTACCAAAATCAGAAATGCTCTTCAAAAAGGCGAAGTTGATATCGCAAATGGATATTTGGGCTACATCTATTCGCTTCAAGGTGTTGTAATAGAAGGTAATAAACTAGGGCGGAGTATTGGTTTTCCTACAGCAAATATTCAGTCTGCCGATCCGTACAAACTTAT
>CAZRXT010000050.1:6317-11404 GCA_964604035.1 uncultured Prolixibacteraceae bacterium
CACAAGGCCAGTACCACCTACAATAAGAATAGTAAATTGTTTTGTCTTAGTTTAAATATATCCTTATCTTACAATCAAAAGATAACCAAAATGAAGAATTTATACACCACTCTAATCTTATTCGTTTTTACTGCACTATTAACAGGATGCAATGCTCCATTAGATGAACCAGAATACAAAAGTCCGGAAAATTTTAGAGATGATGTTGCAGTATTCGCCGATTTCTCCGTTCGAAAACAATCGATTATCTTAACCTATTTGAAAATAACATCTGACGAGTTTACCAAAAATATTTTAGAGGGAACCGTTTCTCAAAAAGATTATGATGATTTCTTTGCGGAAGTTTCCAATATGACTCTTCTCATTGAAGATTATGAAATGTCATTTAAGAAACTTGAAGATTCGAATGTGCTAACCGATGTAACCTTAAAAGGAATTATTTCGTCTGGAAAATCCTTTTTCACTTGGCTTTCGGGTAGTGGTGAACGTAGTCGTGAACGTATAATAACAGTGGCCTCTAATTTAGACTCAAAAGAGCGTACCAAACTATATAAGAGTTTACGTACCAACTGGAAAGAGAAAACTTCGAATGAAGATGACTTCTGGAAAAAATTGGAAAAAGGAGATTTTGATGTACAGGCGCCTCAAATGTTCAATGACTTTCAGATAGAAAATGAAGAATTTGCCATTACTTCAGATGAAAAAGGGCTTACAATACAACGTATTGTTGTACTAGAAGGTGCTGCAGGAGTAAAAGCTGGTTCAGAATTTATGGTTGATGTGGTAGGTACAGCAACCCCTTTAGGAAAAGGTATGACAGCCGTTCAGGTGGCTCAAAATACAGCTGACCTTTACAACGCCAAATCAAATGCTGAACGGAAAAAAATTGTCACAACACTTCTGTCAAACCTTGCTTCTTTAGCCTGGCAAGATCCTATCTTGGGCATTATAGGTGGAGATGCAGCCGTTGATATTGTTGCCGAATCAATTACCGAAACTGTTGATATAGTTAAAAAAGATGGGAGTAATATCGAAGGTACAAATAAATCAATTGTCATCGTTCAGGATTCTGATAGTAAAGATAACGCTGATATTGTAATTGCACAAAAACAAGGAAGTTCATCTCCTGGACAGGCATCAATATATGTTTCAATTGGCAATGCAATTAGTGAAGGTACAGAATTCATTTACACAATTTTAAATAAAGGGAAATGGACTTTATCTGCAATAGATGAATCAGGTAATAAAGAAACTAAACTAGTTGATGTTCCGGCTGGTGAAGTGATATACATTACGGTAGAAACATTGTCTACTGAATCTGAGGGCGATGATAATGATGAACCAACAGTTACTTCCGAATGGAAAAATCTTTGTTCTAAGTACCCATACCTAAACCATTATCCTCCTTACCCAAGCTCATTTACTTTTTTTACTTACCGCGATAACGATTATTCATTTTATACTGGAGAAGAAGTTGTAATTAAAACAAAGACGAGCAATGCAGATAACTATCAAAAAAAATTGCAAGATTATGGTTATCTGTACAATAACGAGAATGGTGGTATAATTACCTATCAAGGGCCAAATTATGGAGAGTATTACTCTAATATTGCCTTCATGAATGCCGCTGATGCCGGATATTCAAACATTAATTTCAATATCTTAAAAATGATATCACCAGAATAATTGCAATCTAAAATAGACTCGCGACATTCTCCATTATGTGTTGTTCATTTTTCGTACATGTAAAGATTTTGCCATTTCTACTATTTAACCGAATCAATTGAACCGGTCAATTTAGCCCAGCACTCAAACAACTGTTTTGTGTGGTCGATATATGGTGAAATCTTTGAACTCAAAAACTGAGAATTTGAGCTTTTATTTAAGTCCAAATAATGAAAGTTCGAGCTCAAAAAGTCAATATTTAAGCCCGAAATCGTCAACTTTCAGCTCGAAGTTGCCAAATATGAGCTCAAAGTTGCTGAATTCGAGCCCAAATATTCCGAATATGAGCTCAAAGTCGCCAACTTCGGGCTCAAAAACACCGAAATGAAGTCCAAAACAAACAAACCAGAACTTATGCTTTTGACTCTTTTCGCATCCCGGGCAACTTCAGCTTCTAATAGTATTATTTCAGTAGTTGACAATCAACTAATTTTCGTTATAAATTTTATAAATGATGCTGTTGCATTATCTTTGGGGCTCTAAAAAAATTAGTCATCATTAAAAGAAATAGTATAATGGAATACAAAGTAGCAGATCTTTCGCTAGCCGATTGGGGCCGCAAAGAATTAGATTTAGCAGAAATTGAAATGCCGGGGCTTATGGCCTTAAGGTCTGAATATAAAGGCAAAAAGCCACTTGCAGGCGCAAAAATCATGGGTTCGCTCCACATGACCGTGCAAACTGCAATTCTTATTGAAACACTTGTTGAACTTGGTGCCGATGTGCGCTGGGTTTCGTGCAACATATTTTCAACTCAGGATCATGCAGCAGCAGCAGTTGTTGTTGGCAAAAACGGAACAATTGCCGAACCGAAAGGAACTCCTGTTTATGCTTGGAAAGGCGAAACCCTTGAAGAGTATTGGTGGTGTACCGAACAAGCACTTACCTGGCCCGATGGTAGTGGCCCAAACTTGATTCTCGACGATGGTGGCGATGCTACCATGTTGGTTATCAAAGGTGCTCAGTTTGAGGCTGCTGGAAAAGTGCCTGAATTTAACCCTGCAACCGACTCTGAAGAGTGGGGTGTTTTCCTTGCCCTTTGCCGTAAAGTAATGGCTCAAGACCCTCAATGCTGGACTAAAAAACGTGCAGCAATTAAAGGCGTTTCCGAAGAAACTACAACTGGTGTTCACCGCTTGTACCAAATGGCTGAGCAAGGCTTGTTGCCTTTCCCTGCTATCAACGTTAACGACTCGGTTACAAAATCGAAATTCGATAATCTGTATGGTTGCCGCCACTCGTTGACCGATGGTATTATGCGTGCTTCAGACGTTATGCTTGCCGGCAAAGTTGCAGTAGTTTGCGGTTATGGCGATGTTGGTAAAGGTTGTGCTCAGTCGCTAAAAGGGCAGGGTGCTCGTGTAATCATTACCGAAATTGACCCAATTTGTGCACTACAGGCAGCAATGGAAGGTTACCAAGTACTTACCGTTGAAGATGCAATTTCGTACGCCGACATTTTTGTTACAACAACCGGAAATAAAGACATTATCACTGCTGCTCACATGAGCAAGATGAAAGATATGGCCATTGTTGGTAATATCGGTCACTTCGACAACGAAATTCAAATGGCTGAACTTGCTAAAATTCCGGGAATTAAGAAAACGAACATCAAACCACAATACGATAAATGGACATTTGCCGATGGACACAGTGTTTTGATTTTAGCCGAAGGTCGTTTATTGAACCTGGGTTGCGCAACAGGCCATCCAAGTTTCGTTATGTCGGCTTCGTTTACAAATCAGGTGTTGGCTCAAATTGAACTTTATACTCGTAACGATCAATACCAGAACCAGGTTTACACGTTGCCAAAAATACTCGACGAAAAAGTTGCCCGCTTACACCTCGATAAATTAGGGGTTAAGCTTACAACGCTTTCTAGCTCTCAAGCCGAATACCTTGGCGTATCGGTTGATGGACCATACAAAGCCGATCTTTACAGATATTAGACGTTTAGTACAATATATATAAGTAAAACGCCGGGTTTTTCCCGGCGTTTTACATTTTACAGAAATAAGACATTCGTTAATTTTGTGAATAGAGATATTCGAGTGCCTCTTCCTTGCTTCTCAATGATTTAATGTTTCTTCCAGTCATAGTAACGAAAGCATTGTACATGATTGAAATTAAACCATTCATGCCAATCACAGCACCCGCTTTTACGTGAGGAGCATTTTGCTTTACCATACTTTCAAAATAACTCTTCAGTGTGTTGTTGAAATACATGCCATCCATATTGGTGAGGGTTAACACCGATTTTGGAGGTTGTTGCCTTATTAAATCTGAGCCTTCTTTTTCAAGCCGCATAATTTCATTCTGATCTCTCAATTCGGAGAGGTCGATGTAGATAATGTTTTTTCCTTTGTAATTAATTATTTCAGGTTTTCTCATAAGGTTATTGTATTTATTTTTGAGGCAATGTAAGAAAATGTGTTAAAATTTGGAATAGTCAATATGTAGAAAATCTAAAGTTTGATTCTTTTTTTGGTTTTGAAGAAATGAAACTTTTGACTAATCTTGCGCCATGATTCAGATAGATAATGCAATAGTAAGTTTCGACCTGTTCGATCAATATTTTTTGTGCGACCTTACTGCTTGTAAAGGAGCATGTTGTGTAGAAGGCAGTTCCGGTGCCCCGTTAAACGACGAAGAGGCTATGCAGCTGGAAATGTATTATTCTGATTTTGAACAATTCATGTTAGAAGAGTCGAAACAAGAAGCTGAGAAACAGGGATATTCCGTTGTCGATCGCGATGGCGATTTGGTTACTCCACTGTTGAAAGGCCGCGAATGCATTTATACCTATATCGATGAACAAGGAGTTACAAAATGCGCTATCGAACGGGCTTATTTCGAAGGTCTTATCCCTTTTCGAAAACCAATTTCCTGTCATCTTTACCCAATCCGAATTACTGAATACGACGACTTCGATGCTGTAAACTATCAGCAAATAGATATCTGTAAATCGGGCCGTACTTGTGGGCGAGCTGCTAAGTTACCTTTATATCAATTTCTTAAAGAACCGCTTATTCGGAAATATGGCGAAGAGTGGTACAAAGACCTTGAGGTCGCTGCTGAACACTTTAAAAAAGGCGATCTGATTAATTAGATTTAAGTAAATTGCCCGTCAAACTTTTCGGATATTTTTTTGTTTCCAGAAGCTTAATTGGGTAAACTATGAAAAAGCTAGCAGCAATTCTTTTTTCAATGGCTACGTCGGTAATACTGCTTACTGTGTTTGCCGTTTCTATTGCGTATTCCACTTTTATCGAAAATAGTAGGGGTACCGAAATTGCCCATAAGTTGGTTTATAACGCGAAGTGGTTTGAACTGCTTCTGCTTTTACTGGCAATCAATTTAAT
>CAZRXT010000051.1:0-11371 GCA_964604035.1 uncultured Prolixibacteraceae bacterium
TCTAAATAAGTAAGAGCTGATTGATAATCTTTTGTTTTTAGAAATTCATTAGCAGCGTATTTATAACTGTTGTTGTATAAACTTTTGGTATTTTCATCTGTTGCAATGCCTTCTTCGCCCGAGCTTAAATACTTATCCCACTGTTTAATTGCTTCTACATAATTTTTGTTGCGATAGGCTTCATTCCCATCATTTTTCGCTTTTAAACCTTCACTCAAACCTTCAGTCGCATCTTGCGCAAACGATGAAAAAGAAAATAAAAACATTACTATAAACAAATATTTTTTCATAACGATACTATTATTTTGATTTATAAATACTCAAGTTTTTCAAAGATAGCAAAATTGATTTTTTTTGAAAATTTTAGAGTGTTAATATTCCTTTTAGCTGCAAGTTTTGCGGCTAATTATCAATAAAAACAATTAAGGATTAAAACTATCTTTATTCCAATAGTTTATTATACTCAATACTATCTTCTTTAAATTTAATGCAACCGAATTTTCTGAATCTACTTCTAAAGCTCTGTTCAGATAATTTAGAGTGTCGCCCCATTCTTGGAATTTATAGCTGATTTTTGCCTTTAATAATAGCGCATCAACATTATCAGCATCATATTCAAGAATTTGGTTTACTATAACTAAAGATTTTTCAATGTTTTCAGCTTCAAAATAAGCTATTGCAGTTTCAATTTCCTTGCTCATAATGTTTCAATTTTTCACCCAACACTTTTGATTTCTCAATAATAAGCGAATATGCATTCCTCATTGCTTCGGCCCGATCTACAGAATCGTTTTGTAACTCTATTACTTCAATGCCTAAGCTTTGATTGCGATAATTGCTTTTACCACAAATAACAAAAACAGGTATATCAATTTCCATTCCAAAACGAATAACCTCACCTGTAACTTTCCCCGAGAGTGACGTTTCATCAAAAAGACCTTCGCCGGTTATAATAGCATCAACAGAATTGACATTACTATAAAACCCTGTTTCACTGAGGATAAACGAAGCGCCATCAACAATTTTAGCGTTCAACAAAGCATGAAAAGAAGCGGCAATTCCACCGGCAGCACCACCACTTTTCATTTTAGAGATATCTTTACCTGTCGATTGAAAGACGGCTCCGGCAAATAGTGAAAGATTTCTTTCAAGCCCATGAACTTTGTCTCTCGCTATGCCTTTTTGTGGCGCAAATACAGGAACGGCTCCGTCGGCACCCAATAAAGGATTTATTACGTCTGTTAGAATTATGATCTGAACCCCATTTAAAAGTTGAGAAGCATTGTCCACCTGAATATCAACAACTTCGCCCATTGTTAGCCCATTCCCTTGTGTAAGCATCTCTTTTGAGCTGAAGAATTTTACGCCCAACGCCATTAATGCACCCATTCCTCCATCTACAGTTGCACTTCCTCCTACTCCAAGCAATATTTTTTTTGCGCCTTTCTCAACTGCATCTCTAATGAGCTGACCAGTACCAAAACTTGATGAATAAAATGCTGAATATTCATTTGGATTGAGCAACCTAAGGCCAGAGGCCGATGCCATTTCAATAATTGCAATGTTATTTGAGGTTAAGTAAAACCCACTCTCAATATCTCTTCCCAAAGGATCGTTTACTTTGCACGCTACAAACTGAGCATTTAACGAATGAGCAAGAATTTCGGCAGTTCCATCGCCACCGTCAGCAACCGGGATTTTTTCAACTTCTGTAATCCCCGAAAATTTCAATCCCTCAATTACGGCATTTGCAAAGTCAATTGCCGACAAAGATCCTTTCATTGAGTTGGGACAAACTAAAACCTCCATCAAAAATCTCCCCTCGAAACTTGAACTATACCCTTGATATTTTTAAGCTTATGCATCAAAAAATCAAGATGTTCAACATTATTCACAAAAACCCTTAACGTTCCTTCAAAATTGCCATTCTTTGTATCAACATTAATCGAACGCATTTGAATACCAACATCTTTTGCAATAATATGCGAAATATCGCCAACAATTCCAGTTCTATCTGTACCCGAAAGATGCACCGTTGCCTGAAATGAATTATATTGTTTTGTCGACCGCCATTTGGCTTTCACAAACCTGTATGGATAACGATCGAGCATTTGTTTGGCATTGGGACAAGCTGTCCTATGAATTTTAATTCCCTCGCGAATAGTAATAAAACCAAAGATTTCGTCTCCAAAAATTGGGTTACAACACCTTGCAAGTTTATATACAACATCTTTCAGATCTTTGTCGATGACAAGAAATTCATCGCCCGAGTCGAACATAAGGTTTTCAACCACCTTCTTTGGCAAAAGCTCTCCAAGTACATCTTTTGCCTTTTGCTCCTGATCATCGTTCTCCTTAAGGACATTTTTAAGTTCCAGAGCCTCAATACCACCAGTTGAAACAGCATAATAAATGTCTTGAGCCGTTTTAGCTTTGAAGTGAGCCAGCAACTTTCGAATATTCTCTTCGCTATAATCGATCTTCCAGTTTTTGAATTTTCGTTTTACAATTTCTTTTCCATTTTCAGCTTCACGCTTTCGTTCTTCATTTAAGCTGGATTTAATACGGTTTTTCGCTTTCGATGTAACTACAAAATCGAGCCAGTCGAGTTTCGGTTTTTGGTTTGTTGCCGTATCAATAGAAACCTGATCTCCATTTTTTAGCTTGTGCTTAATTGTAACTTTCTTCTGGTTTACCTTTCCGCCAACGCATTTATCGCCTAATCCAGAGTGAATTTCATAGGCAAAATCGAGGATTGTTGACCCTGCAGGAAGTTTTCTTAAATCGCCTTTGGGGGTAAACACAAAAATCTCATCTTCATATACATTTGTTCTGAAATCTTCAAGCACTTCTTTGGCATTGCCGGCAGGATTTTCAAGCATTTCGCGAATGCTTGTTAACCATTTGTCGAGATCAGCATCACCTTTACCTCCTTTGTATTTCCAGTGAGCTGCCAAGCCTTTTTCGGCAACTTCGTCCATTCTTTTGGTTCTAATCTGAACTTCAACCCATTTACCTTGGGGACCCATCACTGTTGTATGAAGCGATTCGTATCCGTTCGATTTTGGGATTGAGATCCAGTCTCGCATCCGCTCTGTATTTGGCTGATATTCTTCTGTTACAATAGAGTAAGCTTGCCAACAATCAGATTTTTCGTTTTCAAAATCAGAATCGATAATAATACGGATAGCGAACAGATCGAAAACTTCTTCGAAGCTAACCCGTTGTTTTTTCATCTTATTCCAAATGGAATAGATTGATTTTGTTCGGGCTTTCATTTCGAATTTGAAACCTTTAGCTTTTAGTTTCTCTTCGATAGGTTTTACGAAAACGGAAACAAAATTCTTCCTCTCTTCGACAGTTGCTTCAAGTTGTTCTACAATTTTGCCATATTCATCTGGCTTAATGTATTTTAACGAAGTATCTTCGAGCTCTGTTTTTATGCTGTAAATTCCCAAGCGATGAGCTAAGGGTGCATATAAATAAGACGACTCGTTGGCATACTTATTCTGCAATTCTTCTGGCAGATTGTCGAGATGGCGCATATCTTCCAACCTATCAGCAATTTTGATAAGAACAACTCTAAAATCGCCAGAAAGAGCCAACAATAAACGCCGGAAATTTTCAGAATGGACAGAGATTGTAACTGTATCGATGGAATTAATCTTAATAAGCCCATCGAGAAGACTAACAACTTGATCGCCAAATTCCTGAGGTAGTTTTCCAATTAAATCATCTTTTTCGCCTGAGCTTTCGAAAACATTGTGAAGTAAGGCAGCAACAATTGGATCGGTACCTAATCCAATTTCAATGGCAACAATTTTAGCAACAGCCATTGAATGAAAAATAATGGGATTGCCTGATTCCCAGCTCAAATCGCCAAGAATATCATAAGCTGTTCGTGCTGCATCTTCAACTTTCTTTAAGTCTGCATTTACTCCTTTCTCTTTAAAGAGTAAAAGCATTTCCCTAAGGACTAATTCAAACCTGCTATCTTCTTTCATCTTTGTTGCTGTTAATTGAGAAGCCTTGTACAAAAATAAAAATATTATCCACTTTTATTAGGGAACAAGCATCGTACGAAGGAACAAAACAGATAGATTAACATTAAAAAAAAATCCTGTTTCAAACAGAAACAGGATTTTCAATATTATAATTAATAATCAATTAATACCTGTCTGTTAGTATCTTTCTAATTTCATCAATGCCAACTAATTTATTTTCACCAATATTGACATCTCCACGCTCTTCCATTCTTTCAACAATTTCATCAATTGTTGTCATTGGTATTTTATACTCACGAAGCCGAGTTGGCAATCCCAATGATTCGAAGAATTCAACAGTTTTCGTAATCGCAAGATCAATAGTTGTATTATCGTCTTTATTTTCAATGCCCCAAACTCGTTGAGCATACTGAATAAGTTTTAATTTTTTTGACTCGCGCATTATATTCATTACTCCCGGAAGAACAATTGCCAATGTTCTGGCATGATCAACACCATGTAATGCTGTAATTTCATGTCCAATCATGTGAGTTGTCCAATCTTCAGGAACACCGCTGCTTATTATTCCATTAAGAGCCATTGTGGCCGACCACATAAAGTTGGCACAGGCATCGTAATTAGTAGGGTCTTTTAATACTTTCGGACCTTCTTCAATAAGCGTTAGCAAAACACCTTCAGCAATTCGATCTTGGATCTTTGCATCGACCGGGTAAGTCAAATATTGTTCAATCACATGGATGAAAGCATCTACAACACCATTGCCAATTTGCCTTGCAGGTAAAGATTCAATAACCCTAGGGTCGAGAACTGAAAATTGAGGCAAAACTTCAGGAGAAGAAAAAGATAGTTTTTGTTTGTACTCAGCCCTTGTTATTACAGCATTACCATTCATTTCAGAACCTGTAGCCGGCAATGTAAGGACAACTCCAATTGGCAAGGCTTCAAAAACTTCTTCACTGTGAGCCAATATATCCCATGGATCTGTTCCCTGAAAATAATAGGCGGCTGCGATAAACTTAGTTGCATCAACAACAGAACCACCTCCAACAGCTAGCAAGAAGTCAATGTCATTATCCTCAACTATTTCAAGTGCTTTCATACACTTTTCGTAAGTAGGATTAGGTTCTATGCCCGAGAATTCATAAAACTCAATATCACCTAAGGCATCAATAACTTGATCATAAACCCCATTTTCCTTGATACTACCTCCGCCATAGATCATTAAGACCTTAGCGTCTTCAGGAATTTCTGTTGTAATTGATTCAATTTTACCCTTCCCAAATAAAATCTTTGTATTATTATAAAAAACAAAGTTCTTCATAAGTATTCGTACTTTTGTATTAAAATGGATTTGTAAATTACAAAACAAAAATAGAAAAATGACGATTGATTCAACAGATAAAAACGATGGAAATTCTTTTGAATATCGATTAAAAGAAGTTTCTGACGAAGAAATTATCTCAATAATAAGATTTAGAGAACATTACCAACCACATGCTGTAAAGGCTGCAATAAAAGAAGCCTTGAGAAGAGAAATTATTTCATCTATTGACGATTTGGAAAAAGATGAATTTAAACCTCGACAACTTCCTTCTAAAAGCTTATTTCCAATCAGTTATAACGAATCACAGAATCTCACTTTGTTCCGAAGCCTTAGCCGGATATTATTTTTCTTTGGTGCTATTCCTGTCCTTTACGGCATTTTTCTTTGCATTGAAAAACAATTTTTTATTGCGATCATCTCTTTCTTGATCGGATTCACAGTTATTTTCGTTGCAACTAAGCTTCGAAAAAGTATGAAGCCGATTTTTGCCCAGCTACTACTATCCTTTAATGTACCAGCAGTATTATATGCATTATTCTTATTATCAACAGAAGAAAATCTTTCAAAAATGAATATTGCCACAACCTTTTTAATTATTATTACTCTTTTATATACCTCAATATACCTTTACAAATTAACAAACTACTTAAACAAATAGGCAAAAATCCTTTTACCGATTGTAATGAGTATTTAATCGATTAAAGATTTCTAATTAAAATGATTCAATCTATTTTTGAATCATTACTAAACAAAGTCTATTATGAGAACAATAAAAGCAAATTCAGTTTTTGCATTACTTGGGATCCTTATAGTTTCTCTTCTAACATCATGCACCACAGATATAAACAAAAGCAAATCAGGTTATTCGGAGAAAACTTTTGACGAAGGTTCATTTTCTAAGATAAAACTACAAGGTGGATATAATGTAAAACTGATTCAGGGAGAAAAATCATCAGTGGTTTTGAAAACTGCTAAAGATTTAATTGATAAAATTCACATTAACATCAAGAATGAAGAGTTAAGCGTTGAAACTAATGTAAAGAACATTGGTACCGATGAAGTATTGCTTACAATTACAGTAAAAGATCTTGAAGATATTAAAATTGAAGGCGGGGTTTACCTTACAACCGATAGATATATTGAAATGAAGAATTTTAATATGAACGTTGAGGGTGGCGCAAATATTAAAATGATGATTAAGGCCGATACATTTAAAACAAAAGCGTCTGGCGGCGTCAACATGGAATTTGAAGGTATCGCTAATGAATTTACAGCTATCTCCGAAGGCGCTGCGAATATCGATGCCGATCATTTTGAGGCACAATATGTGGTTTGTAGGGTTTCGGGGGTTGGAAATGCCTCGGTATATGCAACTAAAGAACTAGATGCTAAAGTTGAAGGCGTTGGAAAAATTGGATATCGGGGCGAACCAATAATTACAAAGAAAATAGACGGCATTGGAATAGTTTATCGTAAGTAAATAAACATTAGCCAATAAAAAAGCGAATAATTGATTTAATTATTCGCTTTTTTTATTTGTTAGTAAATATTCTAAGTTGCAAAGAATTGAAAAAAAGTAATGTACACTAAAAGAAAAAGTAGAATCGCTGTAATAGAAGCTTCTTTGTGTTCTCCCATTTTAAGATGTGAGATAGGTGCTCCAATCATAATCACAATCAAAGTTATAGCAGAAATAACTGTTACATAACGATATGAATCAATTAATGATGGAACAACCAGAAACACTGATGCTACAATTTCAATATAAGAAACGATCCGCAAATACTTTAACGGAGCAAAAAGGCCATCTTCCGGATTTTCTCGTCTTATCTTATAAGAACTAACCAGTTTCATTATTGCAGCCAGAATAAACAATGTTGCAACAACGATTTCGATTATTAGTATTACTATTTTCATATTAAAGAATATTTAATATTCAGTGCTTTATTAAAAAATCATCCTAAAACAAATAACGTATATAATTTAATTATAGTTTACGTTAAAGTCAACCTATTTTGATTATTTTTTAGTTGCAACTAATAAAACTAATTCGAAATAGAAAAATTATTCTAAATAAGTATAGCCATATAATCCTGACCTATAATTAGATAGAAACTCCTTCCCTTCCTGAGCTGTTATTATTCCTTGCTTTACAGAACTTGTCACCCAAGTTTCGACCGTTCGAACAAGTTTTTTCGGATTATACTGAACGTAGTCAAGAACTTCGGCTACTGTTTCGCCATCAATCACCTGCTCTATATGATAATTTTTTTCAGAAACAGAAACGTGTACTGCATTTGTATCTCCAAATAAGTTGTGCAAATCGCCCAAAATTTCCTGATAAGCACCAACTAAAAACACACCAATATAATATGATTCGGTGCTCTTTAATTTGTGTAAAGGCAAATAATAGGAGACGTTCTTTGTGGCAATGAAATTATCAATCTTACCGTCCGAATCGCATGTAATATCCTGAATTGTAGCATTTCTAGTTGGCTTTTCTTCCAATCTGTGAATTGGCATAATTGGAAAAATTTGGTCAATAGCCCACGAATCAGGTAAAGACTGAAATAAAGAAAAGTTGCAGAAATACTTATCTGCTAACATTTTAGGCAATTGCTTTAATTCATAAGGAGAATGTTTCGTTTCTTCGGCCAAATCATATACCTCACGAGCTATACTCCAGAAGAGACGTTCTACATTTGCTCGTGTCTTTAAATCAACTAAGTTCAAACTGAATCGATCTAAAACTTCTTCCCTAATTTGTTGTGCATCATGCCAACTCTCAAGCATTCCTTTTTGGTTGAGGTTCTCCCAAATAGTATACATTTCCTGTAGCAACTCATGATCGTCGGGGCTAATAAAATCTTTTTCCTCATCCCACTCAGGTAAAGTTGCAGTTTCCAAAACCTCAAAGACCAGAACCGAATGGTGCGCGGTTAAAGAACGGCCCGATTCTGTAATGATATTTGGGTGTGGGAGCCCATTTTTTTCGCTCACATCAACAAATGTACTAACCGAGTCGTTTACATACTCTTGAACTGTGTAATTTGTACTGCTTTCACTGTTCGACGAACGTGTTCCATCGTAATCAACACCTAGGCCACCACCAATGTCAACAAATTCGATTTTAAAACCAAGCTTGTAAAGTTCGACATAGTACTGTGAAGCTTCGCGCAACGCATTTTTGATACGCCTTATCTTAGTAATCTGACTTCCTATATGAAAATGAATGAACCTAAAACAATCATCAAGTTTGTTCTTTTGTAAGTAATCTACTGCTTCCAATAGTTCACTCGACGAAAGACCAAATTTACTAACATCTCCGCCCGAACTTTCCCATTTACCTGAACCGGTACTGGCAAGTTTAATTCGAATACCAATATTTGGTCTTATTTTCAGCCTTTTACTTATCGATGCAATAAGTTTCAGCTCATTTAGTTTTTCTACAACGATGAAAATACGTTTGCCCATTTTTTGAGCCAAAAGAGCAAGTTCAATATAGTCTTCATCCTTATATCCATTACAAATGATCATTGAATCAGGATCGGTATTAATTGCAATAATTGCATGCAACTCTGGCTTTGAACCGGCTTCTAGCCCAATATTATATTTTTTACCATGACTCACAATTTCTTCAACAACCGGCCGCATTTGATTAACCTTAATCGGATAAATAATATGGTTTTGAGCTTTATATCCATATTCCTTAGCAGCAGACTGAAAGCATTGCGAGATAATATCAATCTGATTATCAAGAATATCAGGAAATCGAATCAACATTGGGGTCGACACATCCCTTAACGACAATTCATCAATCAAATCTTTTAGATCGACTGAAACACAACCCTTTTTCGGAGTTACAATGATATGACCATCATCATTAATAGAAAAATAATCAACACCCCAACCATTAATGTTATACAACTCGGCAGAGTCTTCAATACGCCATTTTCTCATTCCCAAATAATTACAAAAAAGATGAATAAAAATTAAAAATTCTCACGAAAATAACAATCAGATCGATTCAATATTCAATTTTTTAAATTATTGTGCTTTTATACTCTTTATACAGCCTGATCTTTACAAATTATTCACAGGGAAAACTATTCTAGTTCAAAAAATAATAAATAAAATAATGGAAATCAAAAAATTGAATATCGAGCAGAAGAATATTCATAAATTAGTCCCGATTTAAGTTTGGTCAACGAAAAGATTTTATTAATCTTGAAGTTAAATAAAAGTAAGGCTAGTATATCTATATTAAATTCTATTCAAACATCCGACATCAACTATTATTAAATTAAAAATCAACCAATTAAATAATACAGATAATAATGTCAGCCATGAATAACGTTCTGTTCAGCAAATCAAAAAATTAAAAGATTAAAACAGAGCTGATTGATTCAGCAAAAATGAGTATTGACATAGATATTTGAAAATAAATTTGACTCAAAAAATATTCAACAACTTAAAATAGGTTTAAATGAAAGGAATAATTTTAGCTGGAGGAGCAGGTACACGCTTATATCCATTAACACAAAGCATATCAAAACAAATTTTGCCGATATATGATAAACCAATGATTTATTATCCACTATCGGTCTTAATGCTTGCCGGAATCCGAGATATTCTAATTATTTCAACACCAAAAGATATTCATTTGTATCAGGATTTATTCTTAGATGGCTCTCAGTTAGGAGTTAATATCGAATATGCAATACAACCAAGTCCCGACGGCCTAGCACAAGCATTTATTATTGGTGAAGAATTTATTGGCAACGATAACGTATGTCTTGTGTTGGGAGATAATATTTTCTATGGATATGGCCTTTCAGGACAACTAACCCAAGCCTCCAACATTGAAGATGGAGCCGTTGTTTTTGGTTACTATGTAACAGATCCAGAACGATATGGCGTTGTTGAATTTGACAAAACAGGCAAAGTAGTTAGTATAGAAGAAAAGCCTCAGACGCCTAAATCTAACTATGCAGTTACTGGCTTATATTTTTACAGCAACGATGTAGTTGAAAAAGCAAAAAACCTGAAACCTTCGGGCAGAGGTGAACTTGAAATTACTGATTTAAACCGGCTCTATCTCGAAGAAAACAGATTAAAAGTTGAGTTAATGGGAAGAGGAATGGCTTGGCTCGATACAGGGACACACGAAAGCCTTATGCAAGCATCAAACTTTATTGCAACAATAGAACAACGACAAGGTTTAAAAGTAGCCTGCCTCGAAGAAATTGCTTATCGTAAAGGGTGGATAAATAAACAACAAGTTGAGAAATTAGCTTATCCACTGAGGAACAACCAATACGGAAAATATTTATTAAATTTGATTGAAGAAAAATGAAATTAGTTGATACACCTATTGAAGATTTATTTATAATAGAACCAACAATTTTTGGTGATAACAGAGGCTATTTTTTTGAGTCTTTTAATGAAAAAATATTTGAAAATTACGGATTAAAATACAACTTTGTTCAAGATAATGAATCAAAATCTAGCTTTGGAGTGCTCAGGGGATTGCACTATCAGTTAGGCCCTCATGCACAGGCAAAATTAGTCAGAGTTGTTAAAGGATGTGTTTTTGATGTTGCTGTTGACTTAAGGAAGGGCTCTCCAACTTATAGCCAATGGTTTGGAGTAGAATTAAACGAAGATAATAAAAAACAATTTCTAATTCCAAAAGGGTTTGCTCATGGTTTTGTTGTGTTAAGTGAAGATGCTGTATTTCAATATAAATGCGATGAATTTTATCATCCCGAATGTGAAGGCGGAATCATTTTTAACGACCCAACAATCAATATCGATTGGAAATTAGAAGAAAAAGATATTCATTTGTCTAAGAAAGATCGTGAATTACCTTTATTCGCAAAAAACGAACACAATTTTATATTTTAATATATGAACAGCAAGATACTAGTAACTGGAGCAAACGGACAGTTAGGCAACGAGTTAAGAAGAATATGTAAAAATTTCCCTGGGTTACAATTTATCTATACAGATGTAGATATGTTGGATATTACAAATCCGGATG
>CAZRXT010000052.1:0-10031 GCA_964604035.1 uncultured Prolixibacteraceae bacterium
AAATTAAAAGATTGGCAAATCTAAAGAAATGAATGGCAGTTAAAAAATGTTAAGCCCTATTTGATTTTACCTTGTTTTAAGTATTTGATAATCAAATATGTAAAAATCGTTAAATATTAATTTGAATCTCATAGTTAATTGTTCACACGTTTTTGTAAAAAAGTGTAAACGATTTTTGATCATTAAACCCCGACTATGAAGCACTTTGTATATATTTGCCTCATTCAACATCTTACTACAGTGGAAAAGTCATTAATTGTTACTCAAAACAACCATGAAATTTTTTCAAGTCAAAGCAAATGGCTTTATCCGTTGTTTGAACTCGAAGATTTCATTAAAGCGAAACAAATTGAAGCAAATAATCTCTTCTTGACCGATAAAATAGCGGGCAAGGCAGCAGCTTATTTAATTGTTAGACTTGGGTTAAAAAATATTCATATTCAATTAATTAGTGAAGGAGCAATCTCTGTTTTTAATCGATTTGGAGTTCAGTTTACTTACGACGAACTGGTGCCGAAAATACAATGCAAAACAGAAGATATTGTTAATGGCGATGAACCTGTTGATGCTGTTTGGCAAATGCTTCGCCGCAGGGCGGGCAGGGTTGCCGGTTTAATTGTTGATATAAGGGAACTCTCGGTAGAAATTGATAATAAGCTTGTTCTGAATAATTTGATGCTGAGAATTGAACGTGGCGAGCATGTGTTTATTAAAGGTCTTAACGGAGCAGGGAAGACAACGTTGCTCAAAGCAATTTTGGGATTGGAAAAAATTTCTTCGGGCTCTATTCAAATTGGCGATTATCTGGTTGGAAGCAGGGAATGGGAAAAGAACCGATCGATTGTTGGCTATGTACATCAGGAAATGGTGAAAAACACTTTTCCTATTTCGGCAGCCGAAGTTGTTGGCATAGGTTTTTCGGCACAAAAACTTTCGAAGGCTGAAAAGGCTCATCGGTTGGAAATTTCGATGCGCAGAACGGGATGTTTTCATTTGGCAAACCGCTCTTTTCACGAACTTTCGGGGGGCGAAAAACAACGGTTAAACATTGCCCGTTGCCTGTGTCAGCAAGCCAGGGTTATGCTTTTCGACGAGCCAACATCATTCCTCGATGGTTCGGCAAAGGATGAGTTGTTTGATCTTCTTAACGAAATATGGGCAAACGAAGCGCCAACTGCAATAATTGTATCGCACGACGATCAGTGGATTGAGCGGTTTAAATGGTCTGTTTACGAATTGAACGAAGGGAAAATATGTTAGAACTTTTTTCATATCCACCTATTTTGAGGGGCTTTTTAGTCCTGATGGCTTCTGGGCTTTCGTTTCCAATTGCAGGTGTTTATCTGTTGCGGCTTAATTTGTTACCGCTACGATTTATGTTGATGCACGGTGCTCTTTTGGGTGGTGCTGTTGCTCTTGCTTTTCAGTTGGACCCATTCTTTACAACCATGCTGATTAACCTGATTTTAGTTTGGTTTATGATGCAGGCTGCCCGAGGATTGAAGGCCGATGCAGGAAATATCAGCATTTTTATAATGGTTGCAGCTATCGGGTTGGCTTTTACCTTCATTTCGGTTTTTGATGTTCAGGCAAAAGATACATTGTCGTTGTTGTGGGGAAGCATTTTTACTATTTCTCCGCTTCAAACTGTTGGTTTTGTGGCTATATCGTTATTTGTTATCCTGTTTCAATTGCTAAAAAGAAATCAGTTGAAAGCTGTATTTTTCGACTCTTCAATTGCTTATTCGTCGGGGGTTAATGAAAGGGGAATTCAATATTTTGTGATCTTGCTTACAGCTTTAATCGTAGCTGTGGCAATGAAACTTATAGGTGCGTTACTTATTGATGCGGTGATTATCCTGCCTGCCCTTATTTCGTCTTTGCACACCAAAAGCATGAAAAACATGATTGTTTGGGCTTGCATTTGGGGTGGAATATTCTCTTTCTCAGGTTTTTTTATCGCTTATTGGCTGAAAATCCCTACTAGTTCGGCCATTGCATTGATTGCAACATTAATTTTTCTGATCATTTTTGTACAAAAAAAGCTTAAGAAATGAAATTAATTCTACTTAATATCTTTCTATTTATTTCTATTTTATCTTTTTCGCAGGAATCGGTAAAAGTTCTGGCTTCAACTGCTTGGACTGCTGCTTATGTAAGAGCTGCAGGAATTGAAAATGTAGAATTGCTTGCTCCTTCCAACATGTTGCACCCTTCGGAATATGAATTGAGCATTGATGATTTTAAAAAAGTTGATCAAGCCGATTTGATTGTTTATGCCGGTTATGAAGTTGTGATGCAGGAGTTGCAAAAGATGCCAAATGTTGATAAATCGAAGTTTCTGAAAATTGAAACAGGATACAATTTTGATATAATGGTAGAATCTATCCGGAAAATCGCGTCGAAAGCAAAGACTAATGATCTGGCCGAGAAATCGATAGTAAATATTCAGAAAGCATTTGATGTGGCAAAATCGGAAGTGAAGGCTAAAGGTCTTTCGAACCAGCCTGTGATTGCTCATTTTTTTCAGCAACAATTTGCACGTGAGGTTGGATTAAACCCAGTGGCAGTGTTTGGCCCTGCACCTTTAGAGTCATATAATTTGGTCGAACTTTCGCAAAAAAATGCGATCTTAATAATTGACAACATCCACAATCCTGTTTCTAAACCGTTGGTCGAAATAATGAAGAATGTTAGACATATAGAATTGATTAATTTCCCCGGAATTAAAAATACCCGTACTATAGAGGATGTGATCAGATATAATGTGAAACAAATAGTTGGCAAGTAAAGATGCAGAGATACTTTATTCAATTGGCATATAATGGCTCAAATTATCATGGATGGCAGGTACAGCCCAATGCCATTACTGTTCAGGAAGTCCTTTCGAAAGCTGTTTCGGTTTTAACCCGAAAAGAAACAGAGGTGATCGGAGCGGGGAGAACCGATACCGGCGTTCATGCTTCGTTTTTTGTTGCCCATTTTGAAACTTCGGAACCAATTGATCATGATTATCTCTGTCGAAAGCTGGGCGTATTTCTTCCAACCGACATTTCTGTTCAAACAATTTTTCCGGTTGATAGTGAAATGCACGCCAGATTTAGTGCCCTTTCCCGAACATACCACTATTATATCTCAACAAAGAAAGAACCTTTCAGAAAAGAATTTGTGGCTCATTCTCCTTGTTTGCTCGATATTCAGGCAATGAACGAAGCTGCACTTGTACTTTTCAATTATATCGATTTCACTTCGTTCAGTAAGCTGCATACCGATGTTAAGACCAATAATTGTAAAATGATGAAGGCCGAATGGAGAGAAGAGAACGGTTTGTTGGTTTTCGAAATCAAAGCCGATCGGTTTTTACGGAACATGGTTAGGGCTATTGTTGGGTCGCTTGTTGATGTTGGTCGGGGAAGGTCGACAGTAGAGGGTTTTAAAGCAATAATTGAATCTAAAAATCGTTGTCAAGCAGGGACTTCTGTGCCAGCAAATGGTTTGTTTCTTACAAATATTGAATATCCAGATTCTGTTTCAATGCAACTTATTCGGAATAACTATTCTTTGTTTTAACTAACCTCTCGCCGTTAGAATTTGAATCAACGAATAATTGTGATACTAAAAAAAAAGAGTTTATTGAAACCAATTTCAATAAACTCTCTGAAACCTCAATAAACACAATGGTTACAAAGGTTTTCACCAACTATTTTTTGCTATTATATCCTATTTCGCAATCTCTTTTTCCATTAACAAATTTTCGAGTTGTTGAATTTTACGACCCTCAACTTTCAAAAGCCTTAATTCATTTAAATACTTTTCTGCATTAGCAAAATTATTCTTCATTAAGTTTAAATTGAATAAATTAATAAGATTTTCAGAATCTTTAGGATCTAATTGGTAAGCTTTCAGACAATAATCGAAGGCTATGTCATATTCTTTTTGTTGAATATAGACGATTCCAATAAGTTTATTGGCAGTTGCTGTTTCTCTTACTTTAATAGATGTTTTCAGGAATTCTATTGCTTTATTGTAGTCTTCGTTTTTTATTAAAAGCCTAGCATTTTCATATATTTGATCAAAAGTAACTGTTTTTACAACTCTATATCGGTCATCTATTTCAGCACCAATTCCATACTCCGGTATATATTTTCTAATTAGCTCTAACGTTTGTTTCATTTTTTCCCTATTGCCAGAGTTTTTATATGCAATATAAAGTGGCATCAAAATATTGGCAGGTTTTCCATCTTTCGTAATATTTTTATACGAATACTCTAAATCATTTATTGCCTGTGAGATTTCATTCAATTTTAATTTAAGAGTTCCGGTCATATAATAGAAGTAGTAATCTTTTTCTATATTTGGTGCAGATGTGAGCAAATTAAGAGCTTCTGAGTATTTCTCAAGCGGAATTAGATATCTAATTGCGTCGTAATACAAATCTCCAATATAGGGATGCAATTTTATTAGCGAAAAATATTCTTCAAAAGCATTTTCTTTTAACCCAAGCTCGGCATAGTATTGAGCTAATTTAATGTGTTCATCTTCAATGTGTCTTTCGCCTTTTGTCAAATACGAAAAAGCCATTGAATCGACATAGCTGGTGTAGTTGTACGATTCCAAAAATGTATTCAATTCCGTTACAGGCTTAAATGGCCATCCTGCTTTAAGCGACTGAATATTTAGACCACCAATTAAGCTATCTAATTCAGTAAAACCCCAATTATTCCGATAAAATGATGATGGGTTTATTTTTGAATGATCCCAAACACTAGACACAAACTTTCGATCTTTCATTTCATTGAAAAAGGCATCAGCCATAAGAAAATACCCATCAATAGTTGGATGCAAATGATCAATCATTAAACGGTCACCTATCAATCCATTTGCCGAAGCATCTTCAAAATAGCGTTTCATTGGCACTATTGGTAGTTGATATTTTTTACTGATATTACTGATTACATCATTAAAAGCTTCTGGGGCACGAAACCGGATAGCGTCAAGGTCTTTTGCTTGGTAATAAAGTTTCTTTGCTTCTGCTATCTGTCCTTGCTCTTCAAGGCTTTTTGCTTTATTAAAAACTTCAACAGCTTCTGAGTTTCCGTTTTCTAAGTTAGAATCAAGCGGTACTTGATCTTTAATGTTACTGACCAATTCACTCAGTATTACAGGTATATTTTTATCCTTTGCTTTTCGAACAAATTCATCCAAGTTCTTGTCGAACTGAATTACACCATCCATAAACAGAGATGAATTCATTGGTATATCTTTGTCTTTTACAATTCGTTCCATCAATGTAGCATCGGCTTTATCGTTTGTGCCCGAAAAGGCACTTGCGACTCCGGTTATCATATTCTGAACCAACTGAAATGTTCTCAGTTTGCCAAGTTTTAATCTCAGTTTTTTAATCCAGCGGGCATTACCTCCATTTTCGACTGAGCCAATACCTAATGCACCATAGTATTCATTGTGCCCGCCATATAACAAAATCGCATCGGGTTTGCTATCTAATACTTCATCAATCATATCGATATAGCTATAACTATTAATCGCTGATGCCGATAGATTTATGACTTCAATTCTCTTTTGAGGGAAAGCATCCTGTAAGCGGTAATATAATATTCGGGGAAAAGCGGTTCCTGCCTGATAGGGAAAACCTCTGGTTGTAGATCCTCCAAAAACAAATACCCTGTAACATGTGTCGGGCTTGTTTATAAGAAAAATATCATCGGTAGGCGATGTATTACCTAGTTTTGTAAAATAGCGCAAATTAACATCCCTGTTTATTTCCATGTAGCCAGGATAATTTTCTGATTTCAGAAAAAGGCTCAAGTCATTCCCATAGTTAAAAATTCGCAACCCAAATTCTAACATCAAGAAGATTAAAATTGGTATCAATATTAGTACAGAACTGAATACTATTTTTTTCCAACCACTTATAGCTTTTTCTGTTGGATTGGAACTTTGATTGTTTATTTTTCTCATACAAGGAATGATTATGACAGGAATGATAAGTCTTGATTATTAAATTGTTAGCAAATGCCAGCAAATATGGTGGGCCATTTGTTCGAAATTCAAAGATAAAATTTATTGGGATCTTCTAAAAGCACATTTCTGAATACAAAAAGAAAAAATATCAGAAAAAGATGTAGTGGAGAATTAAACTTACAGAAGTATTTTAGAAGTATAAAATGTCAATAAATACAGCTTAAGGTGGTTTCTATTGAAAAGGAATGGATTTGTTACAAAAAGAAAATGGTTGCTAAAGTTAATTAGCAACCATTTTTTTATTTTTAAAGAAAAATTATTTAACAAATTTTTCAGAGATATTGTTTCCTTTGATAAAATAGATACCTGATTTCAAATCAGCGATATCAATTGAACCATTACCGTTAACAATAGCTTTGCTTACTAATGAACCGTTAACACTGAAAATAGAAACTAAACCATTTACATTTTTAACATTCAATACATTGTTTTTTACAAATGCTGAACCTTTAGCTGCAGACATTTCTTTAGCACTAACTTCACCACCTACAATTTTAAAAGGAGATAATAAAGTATAATCTTGCCATTGATTATCTGAATTATTACCCCAGAAATGTTGACCTGTTCTTGCACCGTCTACACAGTTTGCTACTTGAAGTTCAAGATTGAAATCGACACCATTAAAATTAACTGCTGAATCTAAAGCTACTTTAGGGAAAGCTATTTCTACAGTATATTCATCGTTTGTATCTTCAATACCAAATTTAAAATCAGGAGATAAATCTATCGCAGAACCAGCGGCAAAACCATCGAAATAACCTTCGTGAACATATTTATCTTCTGGAATACGGTGAAATCTAATCTGCCAACAACCAGCAATCTTAGCTTTTTCTTTATAAGTAGGATCCATGTTGAAGAAAAATTCGATACAATCTTTCAAATGATCTGAAGTATTAGTATTGTCTGGGGTATCGTCAGTAACTACAAAAGCAAAAACAATTGCATCAGCTGTATTTAACACTTGAAACTTAGAAGTGTAATCTGCATCGTTAGCTAGAGCTGGATCTTTTGTTAAATCAATATCCAACCAAGTGTCGCCCCAAGGTTCATCAGGGTCAATAAAACCATCACAGGTTATTTTTCCTGTAGTAGTCTCGACATTTTGAGTTTCAGTTTTTTGTGCATTTGCACAAAAAGCAAAAACTCCTAAAAAAGCAAAAAGAGTAAAAATTTTTTTCATAATAGAAGTTTTAAAGAGTTAAAATTATCAGATTAATTATAGCGTGAAAGTAGTTTTATTTTTTCAAAAACCAAAACTTTCTTAAAAATATATCATTCATTTTTTTGTCAATGTATTGCTTTCTCTGCTTCTTTTGTGGCTCCCGATAAGCCATCGACGTTTACTTTTGAATCGAAATTAACATTAACAGACTTATTACGAGTAACTTTTAGTAAATTAGGTTTACTAACGTTTACGGCTCCGGTTATTAGCTCAGGTACATTGTAGTTATCTTTAAAAGAGCGGTAAAATAGTGGATCTTTTTGGGGCATTACAAATGGTTTTGATGTAACGCCGTTCTCATCTATATGAGTAAAAAACGGACGGGTACATAAACCATCAATTCTTTTGCTGCTAAATACAATCCATTTGCTGTTACTCGACCAGCTGTGATAACTATCAACATCTTCGCTATTGAAAGAAAATGGGGCATATTTCTTTGTTTCCAAATTTAGAAGATACAAGTCGCTTGTGCTATTATATATGGTGAAATATCCATGACTTGCTTTTGTAAACATTAACCACTTTCCATTGGGCGAAATTTTAGGAAAAGAGATGCTTCCGCCTAATTCTTTTGCTGTTAACACAGTATCGACATTCCCCCATTGGTTTGTTTGGGTATTATAAGATATACGTAAAAGGTCGTACGTTACATTGTCCCAAGTTATAGTGTCGGAAAGAGGTTGAGTTGAAACGTAGTAAATATATTTTCCGTCGGGAGACCAACAAGGAAGGGTTTCCCTGTTTTTAGTCGAAACCTTAGGCGAGGTTGTTAGTGTATTTGTTTCAACATTGTAAATAACCAAATCGGATGCCATATCGTAAACTTCGTTTCGTTTCTCAACTCCATGAAACCATTGATACACCATGTCGACAGAGAATGCAATATGCTTTCCATCGGGATGCCACGATGGATAAGTTCCTGCTGCTACTGTATGGGGCGTTTTTGTGTCAACCTTTTTTATTTCACCATCTTTTACAATTATTGTTCCGCCAAATTCACCTCTCATATGAAACATCATCGTTTCGGGGTTATTTTTATTGAAAGAGTGACAGTTCATACAATTTCCATTTGTATTTCTGTTCAATATGATTGGTGTTTCTTTAAATGTCGTCAGGTCGCGTTGGTATAGTCCAAGTTTTTTCCACAACACGTATCCAACATTTATAATTCGATACGCAAGATGAGAGTCAATTTCATCGTTTGAAACATGCAAAACAAGTGGCTCATATTTGGACCATTTCTTAGTTTTGTCTTGAATGAAAACATCAATTTTAATATCTGAACCTTTGTTGTCGAGCAATAGTTTTTTCCATTTATTTTGAGGGATATCAATTATTCCTTTTGCAGAATTTACTATAATAGGTTTCTGAGTAGTCGAATTGATTTTTACCTGAAAATTAACTCCATCTTCAGCGATTGAAAAATTCAAAGGGGCTATATTACAAGGAATTGTAGCTCCGTTATAATCAGGGAATATTTTTGGAGTATCATTAATTTTCTTACAATTAGATTCATTAATTGATTGACTACACGAAGCCAATAACAATATGAATACGCCCAAAAGTATTGAATTCAAATTACTCATTCATTAACAATTTTAGATTTATTTGTAACCGGACTATTGTAAAGTATATAATACCAATATGTATTGGCAAATTGTTTTTCTAATGTTGATTTTGCCAAATCTTTGTCTCCATTAAATTGCTTTAGAACAGAAAGATACTCGTTGAACTGAGAAACAATTCCCTGATCGAAATATTGGTTTCCAACCGTTTGTCCTTTAGTCCTCAAATCGTAAGCTAATAAAACCAATGCTTCCTGAAAAAGCGTAGGCATTTTTTTATAATTCAATTTTTTGCCCAATTTGTAATGTTCTGAAAATGAATATAAATCGTTATTAAGTAGATAAAATGCCATTAAATATTCGTAGGCCATTTTATTGTCAGGGCGGTCGTTTAATATATTTAGTAAATCATCTTGTGGGAACATTTTATTAATGCGAAAATCGGTAACTGGCATTATGCTTCGTTTTCGCCTAACAATGTCGTTGATTGTTGGATTGTCGCCAGTTTTCAGAAAACGATCATAGCTTTCGGCTTTCCTTTTATTAAATGGTATAGTTTTAAGAAGGTTAATGTAGATTTTTGCAGCATCGTACTTATTAGCTACAATATTTGCCAAAATAAGTTGTTCAATTAGTACTGGCGAAAATTCATGAAGTGAAATTGCTTCATTTGCAAAATGAATTGCCTCATTTATGAATCCAAGTTCAAAGTAGAATTCGGTCGATGGTAAAAGAATATCGGGTTCAAAGTAACGTGAAAGAACCAATCCGTCTACACCCCAAATTTGAGAATAGTTAAACATTTTTTCCGATAACTCGCCAGTGTGATATAATGCCCTAGTTGTTTGAAATTGAATTATCCTATCGTCCGATGGTCTCTTTTCCACAACCTTTAACAATTTCTCCCATTTTTGCTGATGAGCTAAATAATTAACCTTCATTCTATGTCGCTGATCGCCATCAATCGAAACAATCATTCCTATAATAAGAGCTGAAATCATTATAAAAAGTTGAAGAGTCTGAAATTTTTCAGAAAACAAAAAACCCTTTTCTTCTTCATCTGATTTCTTCTTGAACTTCGAAATTGCATTTTGAATCAGAATTATTACTGGCAATGAGAAAATGGCTGCATATAAAAGAAATCCCGGTTTGTAGCTACCAAAGTATGGGATTAAGCGAAAATAAGCATCATTTATATTGAT
>CAZRXT010000052.1:10131-11277 GCA_964604035.1 uncultured Prolixibacteraceae bacterium
AAGAATATCAACAACGGGAAAATAGGATCAAGGGAATAATCAGTTAATAATATTCCTAAAAAAACAGCAGGACTTAACCTTAGAAATCCATTAAAAATTTTATCTCCCTTATTTATAATTGTATCCGAAATTTTCGAAATAATATAAAGTAGAAGAGTGGTTAAAACTGCACCCAAAAAAGCTTTTGAATAGAATTGAAATAGGAAAAGAGAGAGATATTCAGCTATTCCTCCAGGAAAAGAAGTGTAATTTGAGAAGAATGATTTAGTCGAAGAAAAACCATTTTGCTGAAAGAAATAGATCAGACTTGGTTTTACTGCAAACAAAAATAGAAGAAAAAAAACGACTAAAAATAAATAATTCAATAAACGAAACCCCTTATTTTTCATTCGTATATATCTTTATTAAGTTATTGTTTATCTATTGGATCGAAAACTGTTTCTTCGATAATCTATACCTCCATTCATGGAACGAACTTCATTGTAAAACGTCAGATCTTTGATTCGCCGTTTTTCAATTCATCGGTTCTCTCATTCTCCTCGATCATGTTTGTTTAATACTTTATAAACAGAACACTTTTGGAAAATACCAATACTTCAAATTGAAATATATGCGAATATATTTCATAAAGAAATAAAACAGAAATTTTAATCAATTAAAATTCCACAACGGAAACATTCCGATGTAGGACTTTCTACTTATTTCTTGTCTATAGACTATCTAGTATTGATGTTCTTTTCACATCAAATATATTCACAAAAAAGAAAAAATATCAACTTCTCTAATTAAATGTGTACTTTTTACGCTCAATGAACAATTATCTCATTCAAAATTATACTTGAACGAAACAGTTTAGCTGTAAAAGAACTATAAGTTGTTGGCAAAAAAATATTTTGTCACAAAAAAATATTAACAGTACAAAAAAAGAACACCAAAAAAGAAAAAATAAATACATGTAAATATTGATGTATTGATATAGAGTTATTTAAATAATAATATAGAATGGTATTTCTTGTCAAAAAGAATAAAATATCTGACGAATCGATATTAAATTAATAGTCAAAAGTGTTTGTTTTTCAAAAAAACAAACACTTTTATCGAGTATGCTGAAAAGTATAACATTAAAAATCGTTTGTTTTGATGACA